>CAVIVK010000125.1:0-2048 GCA_963645975.1 Bifidobacteriaceae bacterium
CCGGCACTTCCGTATCACCGATCCCCGCATCGTCAGCGACACCCAGGCTTACTATTATGCCGTCTACGACGGTTACCACGTCCGGGCTCTGGCTACCATCACGGAATTCAGCTCCGACGGCCTGATCGAGCGGTTGGTCGTAAGACCGGCATAAGACGCCAGCAAATCAAAAAGCAGCAGCTCCAATTTTCGGAGCTGCTGCTTTTACCTATCTTAGTCCTTCTTAAACGAATCCTTGAGCGCGACGGCGCGGTTGAATACGAGATGGCCGGGGGTGCTGTCCTTGTTGTCCGGCGCAAAGTAGCCGAGACGGAGAAACTGGAAGCGATCTGTGGCGGTGCAGTTCTCGAGAGACTTTTCCACCTTGCAGCCGGTGAGAACTTCGAGCGAATTGGGATTCAGGCAGTCGATGAAGTCCTTGCCGGGAGCGTCCGGCTCGGGGTCGGAGAAGAGCATGTCGTAGAGCCGCACCTCGGCGTCGGCGCAGTTATTTGCATCCACCCAATGAATCGTGCCGCGCACCTTGCGCCCGTCGGGCGTATTGCCGCCGCGGGTCTCGGGATCGTACTCGCAGAGGATTTCCGTCACATTGCCGTCCGCATCCTTGACGCAGCCGGTGCAGCGGACGATGTAAGCGCCCTTGAGGCGAACCTCGTTGCCCGGATAGAGGCGGTTATACTTCTTGACCGGCTCCTCCATAAAGTCGTCCTGCTCGACCCAGAGAGTACGCGAGAAGGAAACGGGACGCGTGCCGCCGTTTTCGGCGACGGGGTTATTTTCAATATCGAAGAGCTCCGTCTGCCCTTCGGGGTAGTTTGTGATCGTGAGCTTCACGGGGCGGAGAACAGCCATGACGCGCTTGGCGTTGGCGTTCAGATCGTCACGCAGGCAGCTTTCGAGCAGCGAGTAGTCCACCGTGGACGTGACCTTGGAAACGCCGATGCGGTCGGTGAAATCGCGGATGGAGTGCGGCGTATAGCCACGGCGGCGCAGACCGCAGAGCGTCGGCATGCGGGGGTCGTCCCAGCCGGAGACGCGGCCTTCTTCCACCAGACGGCGCAGCTTGCGCTTGCTCATCACGGTATAGTTGATGCCGAGACGGGCAAACTCGATCTGGCGCGGCTTGGACGGGACGTCGCAGTTCTCGATAACCCAGTTATAAAGCGGGCGGTGATCCTCGTATTCGAGCGAGCAGAGCGAGTGCGTGATGCCTTCGAGCGCGTCCTGAATGGGATGGGCGAGATCGTACATCGGGAAGATGCACCACTTTGTGCCCTGCCGGTGATGCTCAATGTAGCGGATGCGGTAGAGCACCGGGTCGCGCATGTTGAAGTTGCCGCTCGCAAGATCGATCTTCGCGCGCAGCGTATACTTGCCCTCCGGGAACTCCCCGGCGCGCATCCGCGCGAAGAGATCGAGCGATTCCTCGATCGGGCGGTCGCGGTAGGGGCTGACGGCGGGGTGCGTCGTGTCGCCGCGGTAAGCGGAAAACTCCTCCGGCGTCAGCTCGCAGACGTAAGCGAGACCCTTTTTGATGAGGCCGACGGCCAGCTCATAGGTCTTTTCAAAGTAGTCAGAGCCGTAGAAGAAGCGGTCGCCCCAGTCAAAGCCGAGCCAGCGGATGTCCTCCTGAATGGCGTCGACAAACTCGGTGTCCTCCTTGGCGGGGTTGGTGTCGTCCATGCGCAGATTGCAGAGACCGCCGAACTTCTCCGCCGTGCCGAAGTCGATGCACAGCGCCTTGCAATGGCCGATGTGCAGATAGCCGTTCGGCTCGGGCGGGAAACGGGTGTGCACCGTTTTTCCGGCGAACCGTCCGCCGGGAGCAATGTCCTCGGCGACAAAATCGTGAATAAAATTGCTGGATTCTCTGATCTCGTCCATAATTGACTCTCTCCATTTATGAAACCTGAATGAATGAAAATTATTATACACGCCAATGCTTGAAATTACAACTGATTTATTGGATAATAGAAGCGTCGATTTACAAGGACACGCACGTCGGACAGCCAGCCTTTTCGGTGCTTTTTGCCCTTTTTGTCTCGGCG
>CAVIVK010000126.1:0-10233 GCA_963645975.1 Bifidobacteriaceae bacterium
CGAGCCGCCCGCCGCGGCGAAAAGCCACACGGTGCTCATGCTGCCGCAGGGCATGAGCGCTGTGAGCAGCCCAACAAAACACGGCTGTCCCGCCGCGCTTTGAAATAGTTTCCCCTTTCCCCGACAGAACAGCTCCGAGAGCGTCGGGATGCGCCGCAACGCCGGAACGACGCCCCACATCCGCACCGCGGAGACCGCAACGGCAAGGCCGCAGAGCGTCAGCACCATGCGTCGGAACTCTGGCGTATAGCTCACCACGGCGCCGAGCGCGCCGAAAAGCGCGCCCATGGCCGCATAACCGAGCACGCGCCCGGCATTATAGGCCGCACTCGCCGAGACCATGTCCCGACGGTTTTTCCCCGCCGACTGCGAGAGCGCCACGCCGCCGCACATCCCAACGCAGTGCACGCCCGAGGCGAGCCCCAGAAGAAAAAGCGGCAGCGCATTGGTTCCCTCCGGCGCGGCGGGACGCGGCACGAGCGCCGTGAGATAAGGCAGCGCAACAAAAAGCGCCGCTGCGCCGAGTGCACAGAGAATATCGCTTCGCCGCGCAGCGCGGCCATCCCCCACAGGGTAGCCGATGCCGGCGAGCGCGGCGGTGATCTCGCTTTCGGAAAGGAACGCATCGTCGTAGCGCACCGTGACGCGGCTTTTCCGGTAGAGCGCAGAAACATCCAGCACGCCGCGCGTGAAGAGAAGCTTTGCCGCGATCTCGTCCTCGCATTGCGGGCAGATCATGTTGTCCACACGCACAGAAAACGTCTGTTCAGCCACGTTCCCCTCCCCTTTCCATGCGCCGCAGCCGGAGAGAATGGAGCAGCACGCCGTTGGAGCTCAGCGACATGGCCGCCGCTGCGACCGCGGGGTTCACAATTCCCGCCGCGGCAAGCGGGATGCAGAGAATGTTATATAGAAGCGCCCAGGCGAGATTTTCGCGGATGACGCGCATCGTCTGCTTTGAGAGGCGCAGCGCAAGCGGCACATTTTCGATCTGCCCGCCGAGGAGCATTACGTCCGCCGACTCGATGGCGACATCCGTACCGCCGCCCATGGCAATGCCGGTGTCCGCCGCAGCGAGCGCGGGCGCGTCGTTCACGCCGTCACCGACAAAGGCAACCGTGTGCGTCTTACGAAGCTGCCGCACAATCTCCGCCTTTTCCTCCGGGCGTACTGCGGCGCGGACGTGCTCTATGCCAAGCTGCGCGGCAATCGCAGACGCCGTCGTTTCATTATCCCCCGTAACCATCCAGACCTCCGCGCCCATGGCGCGAAGCTCCTCCACGGCGCGCTTTGCCGTGCCGCGCACGCGGTCAGCCACGCCGAGAGTCCCCTGCAATGTTCCGTCGAGCGCAATGCATACCTCGGTTTTCGCCTCCTGCCGGACATCGCGCAGCGCGGCAAGCGGCGCGAGATCAACACCGCGCGCGGCGAGCATCTCGCGGCTGCCGCAAAGGACGCGCCGAGCGTTCACCTCCGCGCTCACACCGCCGCCCGGAACGCTCTCAAACGCCGATACCGCAGGCGGCAGGGCGTTAGGATACTCCGAAACCGCCGCGCGCACGAGCGCTGCGGCCACCGGGTGCTCCGAGCGCTGCTCCGCCGCCGCGGCATAGAGCAGCCACTCCCCGTCCGCCCCCGGACAAGGGAGAACGTCCGTAACGTCCATCGCGCCATAGGTGAGCGTGCCGGTCTTGTCGAACACGACCGCCGTAGCCTTGTGCGCATTTTCGAGCGCCGCGCCGTTTCGGAATAGTACGCCGCACTCCGCGGCGCGCTCCGAGCCGGTCATGATGCCCGTGGGCGTGGCAAGCCCCAGCGCGCACGGGCACGCGATCACCAGCACGCTGCACACGCAGTACACCGCCCGGCTCAGCTCGCCGGGCGCGCGGTAAAAATACCAGAAGGCGAACACCCCCGCGGCAATAACCATTACGCACGGCACGAAGATACGCGCCGCACGGTCGGCGAGCCGCGCCACCGGCGCTTTGCCGTACTGCGCTTCACGCACCGTGCGGATGATCTGCTGCAGGACGGAGTCCTTCCCGAGCCCCGCCGCGGAAATGCGCGCACTGCCGCCGCGGCAGAGCGTGCCGCCGAACACCGTATCGCCCGGCCGCTTTTCGACCGGGACGCTCTCGCCGGTGAGCATGGATTCGTCCGCCGAGCATTCGCCTTCGATCACCGTGCCGTCCACCGGGATACGCTCGCCGGGGCGGAGAAGGACAATATCGTACTCCGTGATGTCCTCGATATCGATCTCCCGCTCCTCGCCGCCGCGCTCCACGCGGGCGGTTTTGGGCTGCAGACGCAGCAGACGGCGAATCGCCTGAGAGGCTTCGCCGCGCGAGAGCTGTTCGAGATACCGCCCGAAGAGAATGAGGCTTTGCAGCGCGCCCTGGCTGAGAAAATAGAGCTGGATATTGATCTTCACGGTGAACGCCGTCACAGCGCTGTATAGATATAAGATCGTGATGGACGCCGCCACGAGAAAGTCCATCCCCGGCGCGCGGCTGCGCAGGCTGTGCCACGCGCTGCGGTAGAAAACGCGCCCCGGCCCGAAGAGGAGCGCCGTTGCAAGCACAAACTGCGCGTGCGGATGAATGTCCCACACGAGCGGCAGCGTAAGCAGCGCCGAGGCGGTGAGCGCACGCAAAAGCGCCAGGCGCTGCGCGCCCTCCTGCTCCTCCTCGCCGCCGCGCCGCTCCCGAACCTCCGCGCTCACGCCGGCAGGACGCAGCGCGCGCAGGAGCGTCCGGCTCTCCACACCAATGGGCGAGAGGCGCACCGTGAGCGTTTCACCGCTCCAAGTCACGTCCCGCACGCCGAAAACGCCGCGGAGCGCCTGAAGCGCTTCCGCGGCATTGTTCTCTGTGAGACCGGTGCAGGAAAGCTCCGCCGTTTCCTCCGGCACGGAGAACCCCTCCCGGCGGACGCGGCGCTCGATATTGGCAAGCGAAACTTTCTCTTCGTCGTATGTAACGCGGCACACCCCGGCGGCATACGCCGTCGCGGCGCTCTCCACGCCCTCGAGCTTTGCAAGCGCGGCGTCCAGCCGCGGGGCGCACACGGTGCAGTCCAGCCCCGTTACGCGCAGCGCGATCTCACGCATTATCCTCTTGGAGCGCCTTCTTCGCCTTCAAATATTCGCGGAACGACACATACGAGCACGGCAGACACAGCGCCGGGACGTGGAAGAGGAAGATCCAGCTGAGCGTATCGACGCCCTGATAGAATACGCCGTTATATGTAACGCCCTTTATGAGCTCAAAATACGAGAAGTTCCACACGCCCCACAGCCCCGTAGACGAGCCGCAAAGATGAAGGATCACGAACGACGCCGACGTGAACACGCCCGCAATGGCCGTGACGAGCAGCGCGGAAAACCGGCGCGACCGCACGAGAAACAGCGACACGACCGGCAGCACATACACCGTCAGATTCAGCGCCCAGAGCGAAAGCGGGATGCTGTACGTCCACTTGTACGCCTGGCGGATGTGGTCGCCGTCGTGGATGAGAATGGAAACGAGCATGATGACGGCGCACGTCGTCAGCGTTTTGACGACACGCGCGTCGAGCTTGGTATCGAGTGCGCGGAGCGTTTGCTTATCTTTGCCGCTCATGGAAGGATCCTCCCGAATTTTATATTTACCAGTTGGTAAATATAAAATATCACGCACACGGCGCGCTGTCAACGGGGAAAGCATTTGACCGGCGCGAGCTTGGCGGGTATAATGGGGCTAATCCCAATTTGGAGGAAACCGTTTTGCCGCTGATCGTAGATAAAGACGCCGTCCGGCGCGAGATACTGCTCGCGTACGAGCGGTGCATGGAGAAAAAGCCGATGCCGAGCGTGTCGCTGCGGGATATCGCGGCGGAGGCCGGGATGTCGCACGTAAAGCTGCTGCACTATTTTGAAAGCCGCGAGGCGATCACCGTTGCGTATGTGCGCTATACGCGCGAATATATGAGCGAGCGGTGCACCGCGTGGTTTGCCGCGCATCCGCGGAGCGACTATGCAAGCAATCTTGCCTATATGAACGCCTTTATGGAGTATGTGGCAAATGCCCCCGCCGGGGAAACGCGCCCGCGCGCCACGACGCAGACCTACGTTATGGGGCGCTACAGCGAGGAGATCGCCCGGCTCGTCGCCGAGGAGTTCGCCGAATGGCGCGCCGTGATGGAGCGCTGTCTCAAGGCCGTGTATGGCGAGGACATGCCCGCCGAGGCGGAGGCGATGATGATCCTCATCGCCGGAACGTTCATCTGCAACTATAACCGCGTGCTCACCGGCGAAGTGAACGCCGATATTCTCGGCGCGCTCGGGAAGCTTTCGGAGAGCTGAATTATATTTGGCTCCCTCCTTGAGGGAGGCATTTTACATTTATTGAAACGCCGAAGCGCAGTCGTGCCGCGCTCCGGCGTTTGTTGTTCTTAACTCCGTATTTTGCCGCAAGAGGGTTACGCTATCTGTGGAAAGCGCGGGGAAATCAGGCGATAAGGAAGCGGTTGAAGAATCCGGCGATGATGACCGAAACGATCGTCAGCGTTGTAAAGCCGGAAACAAGCATGACAGGGAGTATCTTGTCCAGCAGCATTTTTCGCTCGTTTTCGGTCTGGCCGACCTTGCTGGAGATCTCCTCGGAAAGGATGAGCGTTCCGGGGAAGCCGTACATGCAGGTCGTGGCTACGGCGAGACTCATCGGCACGCTGAAGCCGAGAATCTTGCCGGCAAGGAGCCCAACGGTGAAAAGACCGATAATGCCGGCGACGAAAGCCACGATGATCGGCCAGACCATGCTGGCCATCATGGACGGCGTCACGTTTGCAAGGCCGCTCACAACATAGGAGAACACCGCAAGGATGCCGAAGCCGTAAGCGCCGGCTTTGCCCATGATGTTGTATTCGACAAGGTTAAACTCTTTGGCGACCACGCCGACGATCAGGCAGAGAATGAAGCCGTTAATGCCGGTGAGCTTGGAAAGACGGCTGGCGATGAACGCAAAGACGAGGAGCTTGGCGAGCAGGATATAGGACGTCTGATACTTTTCAGGCATGGACGGAAGCTGCCAGCGCTTGCGGCCGCCCGCCGCTTTGTCGGATACCTCTTCCATTTTCGGCTCCCAGACGATCGTGCCGCCGCGGTAACCCTTGAGAAGACGGGTCGCCTCTTTCCGCAGCAGGAACGAGCCGAGAGGATAGCCGACGACGCCCTGCACCGCGATAATGATTGTCGCAAGCAGGCTCACGTCGGTAAGGCCCATAAGATTTGCCTCCTCGCTCACAACAAGGCCGGAAACAAACCCGCCGGTGATCGGGCCGACAATGGCAACGGCAAGATTCTGGCCGATCAGAAGGCGTGCAATGACAAACATCAGAAGTCCGCCGCCGATGACGATCGCAAGACCGAGCACAACGGTTTTCCATTGGGAAAGGAATTCGCGCAGATTGAGCAGCGTGCCGTTATTGATGAGGATCATATAAACCATCACCGTGGCAATGCCGGAAATACCGGCGGTGGCGAACACATCCGTCGGGATAAGTCCGGTCCAGAAGCCGATCATAAACAGAACGACTGCAACAAAAAGCATGGAGATGATCGCGCGGGTTTTCTCAGAAACGAAGTCGCCGATGGCGAAGATAACGGCAACAACCGCCATGGCCATAATGGAGTCAAACGTAAACATCAATATTCCTCCTCATTTTATCTCTCGTTTTTTCGGATGCTTCCGGCCTTGCGGCCGGAAGCGTTTTTCTCAATACGCGGGGAGGGGTTTCTTCTCCGTGGGCGGCGTCAGCGGGCGCTTCTCCACGATTTTTTTCATAAGAGCCGTGTTCATCTCGTCAAGATGGCCGCTCATGTATTCCAGAATATCCACAGTATCTTCGCTCGTAACGCCGATCATGCCCTCGTTCACGGGCACTTCGACACCCAGCAGGGCAAGCTTGGCCGCGTCATAGCCGGTGCCGACAGCGGCGATCATGCGCATGGCACAGGCGTTGCGCGGGCCGTCGCAGCAGGCGCCGAACGTAGCGGGCAGGCAGTTCTGGATGGCGCGCTCCACCGCCGCGGCATCGCCGCCGTGCAGCATGACATATCCCGCCGCCGCCGCTTGGCAGGCCGCCAGCAGGCACGAGCAGAAAATGGGTGTTCCGCCGCCGATGCGGACGGAAATGCGGATGCTGAGCAGGCACGCGAGCGCAACGGCGCGGATGGCTTCCTCCTCGCTTTTGCCAAGCTCCTGCGCAAGAGCGTACGTCGGAAGGATCGTTGCGATCCCGAGATTTCCTTTGTTGGAGATCGATAAGACCTTCATGCCGATGCCGACCATACGCGCTTCGCATGCCGCGGTGCAGATCGCCTTTACGCGGTCGATCGGGTCATTGGATGCCTTCGCGATCTCGGTGAAATGATAGCCAAGCCCCGCGCCAAGATCATGCTCCATGCCGAATTTCCCGACTTTCACGTTGCACGCGGTCGCGTCACGCAGAAAGTCCAGTTTTTCCATCGGCACTTCGCGGCAAAACGTATAAAGATCGGCAATCGTATACTTGGAAATGGGGTTCTTCTCGCCCTTGGCCGCGGAGTAGTCCGCGGAATAGAGCACCTCGCCGTTCTTCTCCTTATAGATGATGTTGAGCATGCCGCCGCGGATAATAACGCGGCCCGTTCCCGCCTCCGTTTCAACGGTCGTGTCCATGTAGACGAGCTCCGGCGCGTCCCAGTCGGGGATGACCTCCACAACCGTGTGCGCAAGCTTCTGCGCAAGGGTCGTCTCTTCGGGCGTGATGTCCTTGATTACCTCAAACTTCTTCGCCGTGACGCCCGCCACCGCTCCGGCCGCACATGCGATCTCCAGCGAGTCTTCGGGCAGGCCCGGCGTCACAACCTCGCCCATGCGGGCGCAGAATTTGCCGCTGGCATGGCAGCGGACGCGGCGAACTTCCGTTCCTCCGGCAAGCTCCCGCGCCGCGGCGGCGCTGAAAATGTAGGAGATCGGGCCGGTGCAGCCCATTGTGGGGGCCATGTCCTCCTGCATAATGCGGCTGATCTCTTCAAACATAGCTTCTTTGTTCATATTCGATCTCTCCTTAAATATGAAGGATAACGCCGTTGCTTGCCAGAACCTTCTGCAGCTCGGCAACGCTCACCTCGCCCGAAGTGCGGCCGCTGCGCACAGCCAGCGCCGCTGCCGTTCCGGCCGCCTCGCCGGTCATCGCTGCCGTGGGGATTACGCGCGTGACTTCCCATGCATCGTCGGCGGAGGCTATGATGCGTCCGGCGGCAAAAACGTTCTGCACCTCCGGGTCGATCAGGCAGCGGTAGGGAATCTCATACACGGGTCCCGCCTTGCGCCAGTCGCCGGTGCAGCCGATGGAATCGTCAAAGTGTTTGTTCACGTCCTCCGGACGAAGCTCATAGCAGCCGGTAATGCGCCGCGTTGTGCGGAATGCGCCCATCCCGGCAACCGAGAGCTGCGTATACTCGGGCCCCATGCGTTCCTTCAGCCGCTCAAGAGCGAATTTGCGGCTCACCTGAAGATACCGGCTCACCTCTTTGCCGTCTGTGCCGTAATATTCGCGCATCTGCCCGCGCTCGTCCGGCTTGTCTGCACGCTCGCCGGTCATGTCCTCCGGCTCGATCTTCGGCAGAAGCCCCATCATCGGCACGCTGACCGCATCGCGGATGTTCCCGCTCTCAAGTGCTTTGCGCATGTGCTTGAAGTCCGTTTCATAGCACCAGTAGCTGAGTATCGTCGGCCGGTCAAAGCAGGCCGCCCCGGCACGGTAGAGCACATCCGCATCGCCGGAAGCGTCCACAACCATTTTGGCCTTGTACGCACAGCGGCCGGACTTGTTTTCCACGATAACGCCCGCAACGGTCTTTCCGTCCATGACCGGCTCGCAGAACACCGTGTCGTAGAGGATCTCCACGCCCTCGTTCTCCATCAGCTCGTCGGCGGCAAGAACGAAGGCCGGGATGTTGAACCATGTCTTATAGCGTCCCTTCGGATCGGGATGGCGGAGTATGCCGCGCGTCCATCCTTCCGGCAGATCGTTGTAGCCGTACTGAATGGAGAGGTGCAGCAGCTCCTCCGAAATGCCGCCGATGACCTTGCGGCCGTTGCCGTCGCACAGCGGCAGATACAGACATACATGGCCCAGCGTGGCGAGGCCGCCCATAAACGCCGCCTTTTCCACAAGGAGCGTCCGCATGCCGTTCCGCCGCGCAGCCAACGCAGCGCTCATACCGGCAACGCCGCCGCCGATGACGATCACGTCGTAGGAATCATACACGCGAATGTCCCGTTGTTCACGAATACTTTCCAAAACCACATCTCCTTTTTCCCCTCCGTTTTCGGGAGGGTCGATGTGTTCATTGTACGTGCATCTCCCGGCATGAAAAATGTTCGCCGTGAACAAAAGCGCCGCAGCATTCAAACGCGAGATTGTGTTTTGTGCAATACTGTACAAAGCGAAAAGAATGGTATAGTATAGTTGGTGAAAAATAGATAGGATCCGGCCGACAGGAGGGTATACCATGTATGAGATAAAGATCAGTCTCCAAATGTTGTATGAAAAGCTCTCCGTGCGCTGCGCCGCCGAGGCACACATAGAGCGCTGCGAGCGGTGCATCACCGATCTCCGGCTTGCCGTCCCGGAGACCGGAATCACAAACCGCGCCTATGTGTATCTCTGCCGCGGCAGCGTGCCCGGCCGCACAGTCTTCCGGCATCAGGACGGCGAGATCGAGGTTGCTGCCGAGTGGGCGGATGCGGCCAACGCCGCCATGGAGATCTTCGGCGAATTCCGTACGATCGGCCGGCGGCTTTGCAGCGCCATTGTCTCAGAGCAGCCGTTTCAGGCGGTCGCCGAGCTGGCCGGAGAGGTTTTCGCCGCCCCGGTCGTCATCACGAACAATTCGTTTACCGTGATCGGCATCACCAGAAATGCAAAAGGCCCGCCGCTGGATTCCAAAGGCGAGCTGTGGGAGTATATGAAGCTCAACGGGATCAGCCCGCCGAACTATGTCGGGTACTTTGCGCACCCCAGTCGGTTTCAGGTCTATCTCATGGCAAAAAGCCCCCTGCAGCAAAAGCTGCCGTCCTTCTGCTACTGGAAGGCCATCTTGCGCATCAACTGCTTTTTCGGCGGAGAAGCAAAATGCCGTCTTGTTATCCAGACGCTGGATGACCACACGGCGCCGGGAACGGTGCAGCTGGCCGAGTGCTTCGGCGAGGCGATTGAGCACATCCCGGAAAAGCTCCGCGAGCCATGCCTTCACGCGCGGGTGCTGCCGGAGCGGTTCCTTTCGGAAAGCGGCGATCTCCTCCCCGGCGAAAACCCGCTGCGGGACGCCATTGACCGGTGCATTCACGGAGACGATTTCTTCCTTTGCCGTATGTGGAGTCTCCACGCCGCCCCCACCGTTGCGGGAGCTTACTGGCTTTGCAGCTGTCTGGAGCGGGCGGACAAGGCCTCCTGCGCCTGGCTGCACGGCGAAGACGTGCTGTTTCTCGTCCGGGCGACAGACGACATGCGAAACAAGCTTTCTGAAAAGCTCCTGCCGCTGCTGCACGAGACCGGCTTCTCCTGCGCCGTCAGCAACCGGTGCAGCGATCTCTCCCAGCTTGGCGAGTGTCTCCGTCAGCTCCGACGGCTGCGCGGCAGCCGGACGCAGCATTGTCCCGGTATCATTTTCTTCTCGGACAACGCCGAGCGCTGTCTGACGGAAGAGCTGCGCAGCCGGACGGATATGCGCGCATGGCTGCATCCGGGGCTGCGCGCACTCGAGCTGGCGGACGAACGGGATAAGACCGACCACTTCCGCACGCTCGAATGCCTTGCGAAAAACCGTTTTCAGCAGACGGTCACGGCGGATGAGCTGTTTATCCATCGCAACAGCCTGCAATACCGCATCAAGCGCATTGAGCAGCTTCTCGGATGCTGTCTCTCCGATGCGGATACACAGCAGTATCTGGCGCTCTCCCTCGCGCTTTATAATAAAACCGATAGCGTCGATTAACAAAGAGCCCGCCCACGGTATTAACCGTGAGCGGGTTCTCTGTTTCTAAATATTCCGTTCGTCAATCGTGCAGGTCAATGCGGCCCAGGATCTCATAGCCCGGCGGCGTGACGCGTGAAAACTCTATGCTCACGATCTCGGCAGTAAAGGGCACAAAGTCCGCCGCCATTTTGCCGCACAGCTCCGGCAAATTCGCCTTCGGGTCATAG
>CAVIVK010000127.1:0-5797 GCA_963645975.1 Bifidobacteriaceae bacterium
ACGAGCGGGTCAAAGACCCGGTTTTCGATGCCCTTTCGCGTCAGCGCCCCGGCGACGGCGGCTGCGGCGCTGTTGTGCCCCTCGCCGGTGTCGCAGCTCAAAATCAATACCTTCAACGGTTTTCTCTCCCCTGCTTGCTTTATGTAACGTGTGTGTATTATAATAGAAAAAAATCCGCGGGGCGGCAATGGACATGCGCCGGCCAAACCGTGGCGGAAGTCTCATAGAAAACACGCAATGAAGATTATTCCACACTTGATGAAAAAGATGTGGAGGCCTATTTTAAGGAGGGCGCACGATGGAACCGGCAAACCGGAGAAGCGATCTTCGCGTCATTAAAACGAAGCGGGCGATCCACACGGCGTTCGCGGAGCTCTTGACCGAAAAAAACATGGACGACATCACCGTCACAGACATCGCCTCGCGCGCGATGATCAACCGCAAAACGTTTTACAACAACTACCGCGGGGTGTACGAACTGGTGGACGAGCTGGAAAACGAAGTTATCCGCACGTTTGAAACGGCGATGCAGGGGATCGACTTCGTGGAAAGCCCGTATGCGGTGTTCGTAAAGCTTACAGAGATCATCAACAGCGACATGGATTTTTATGGCGCGCTGCTTCGCTCCAGCCGGAACGCGGGTCTGGCGCATAAGATCCGCCTGACGCTCCAGCAAAAGGCGCAGGATATGTTTGCCAGCCGTGTCGATATGCCGCCGGAGCAGCTGGAAGTCATGATGAACTATGCCATTTCCGGCATGGTGGCGGTGTATCAGAGCTGGTTTAATTCCGAGCGCCGGCAATCGATTGAGGAGGTATCCGATATCGTCAGCCGTATGTGCCTCGCGGGGCTGCGCGCCGCAGCGGCGGACGCCCGGCTGAAAGAATAAGCGGAGGAAATACCATGGCAAACGCAAAAGACAAAAAGAAGATCATCCTCTGGCTGATCGTGCTCGCGCTCGTCGCCGCGGCGGCGTTCGCCCTCGTCGCCGTGCTGCGGCACAGCCAACGCCCGGCATGGGACGGCGGCTACAGCGTTCACATCAGCGAGGTTATGACCGACAATACGACCTGCCCGAACGGCGAGGGCGTCCTCTGCGATTGGGTAGAAATCGAAAATACGTCCTCGAAGGACTTCTCTCTCGCCGGGTACTATCTCTCCGACGAGGCGGGAAAGGGCAAATACTGCTTCCCGGCGGGGACGGTCGTCCCGGCGCACGGGTATCTCGTCGTATGGTGCTCGCCGGACGAGGAGGGCGATTACGCGCCCTTCGCCCTGCGCAAAGCGGGCGGCGAGACGGTGTGTCTCATGAACGAAAACCGCACGGTGCTCGATAGCGCCGTGACCGTTGCGTGCCGGGAGGGACAGTCTCTCGTCCGCGGCAGCGACGGCGCTCTTGTCCCCTCCGACACGCCGACGCCCGGCTACCCGAACAACGAAGCAGGCGCGAAGGCGTGGCAGGAGGCGCTCGCGCAGCGCAGCGGCGGCACGCTTGCACTCAGCGAGATCATGTCCTCGAATACGCTTTTTGCCGCGCCCGACGGGAATTACTACGATTGGATCGAGGTATATAACCCCTCGGATTCGCCGGTATCACTCTCCGGGTACAAGCTCTCCGACCGCGTGAACAAAACGAAGTACGCTTTCCCGGACGAAATGCTCGGCGCGGGCGAATACAAGATCGTCTGGTGCGCCCCCGGCGTGGAGGGTGCGGAATACGCCTCCTTTGCGCTCGCGAGCGCGGGCGGCGAAACGGTCGTGCTCACGGCGCCCTCCGGCGCGGAGAGCGAGAGCGTTGAGCTTCCCGCCCTGGAGAAAAATACAACGTATGCCAAGGAGAACGGCGTGTGGGTCGTCTCCCAGCGCCCGACGCCGGGATTTTCGAACGACGATGCCGGGTACGAAGCGTGGCTGCGCTCCGGCGGATACGAAAACGACAAAATATATATTACGGAGGTCATGGCGCACAACCGCGGCACGCTCGCCGATAGTGACGGCGACCTCTCCGACTGGATCGAGATCGCAAACTTCGGCGAAACGGCGGTCGATCTCTCGGGCTGGTATCTCTCTGACAGCGCGGATGTGCCGGACGAATGGCAGATCCCGGCGCTGACGCTCGCGCCGGGCGAATATACGGTGATTTTCGCCTCCGGCAAAAACCGCACCGAGGGCGAGCTGCACACAAACTTTTCTCTCACCGACGGCGACACGGTCATTCTCTCGACCGGGAACGGCGCGGAGATCGGCAGCGTGAAGATCGAGAATGTGCCGGACGGCGCCTCGCTTGCCATGCAGCCGGACGGCGGCTTCGCCGTCTCGGACTTCCCAACGCCGGGCTTTGAGAACACCGCGGCGGGCTATGCCGCCTTCTGCGATACCGACACGCGCACCTCGCCGCTTCTGCTGTGGGAGATCGTTGTCTATGAGGCGGGCTCGTCCGACTGGGTGGAGCTGAAAAACGTGTCCGCGAGCCCGGTCGACCTCTCCGGGTACACGCTCTCGGACAAATTCAAGGAACCGGCGCGCGACGCGCTGCCTGCCGTGACGCTCGCCCCCGGCGAGAGCTATGTGTTCGCGCTGGAGAATGTCTCGCTCAGCGCGCAGCGCGACGAGCTTTATCTCTTCGATGCGTCCGGCACGCTTTGCGACTGGGCGTTCCTGCGCGAGATTCCGCAGGGCGGCAGCTACGGCCGTCAGAGCGGCGAGAACGGCTATTTCTATTTCAAGCAAAGCACCCGCGGCACGGAGAACGGCACGGGGTATCGCTCCGTGGCGGCGCAGCCCACGGTGGACACCGCTGCGGGCGTGTACGACGATGCCGAGAGCCTTACGCTCACGATCACCGGCGAAAACGTACACTATACGCTCGACGGCAGCGACCCGACGGAAAACGACGCGGCTTATACCGCGCCCATCGCGATCACGGAAACGACGATCGTTCGCGCCGCAAGCTTCCCGGCGGACGAGCTGCCGAGCAAGACGGCGACGTGGTCCTACTTCCTGCGCGAGAACAGCACGCTTCCCATTGTCAGTCTCGTGACCGATCCGGACAATCTCACCGGGCCGCAGGGCATCTACTCCAACCACGAACAGGCGTGGAGCGAGAAGTGGGAGCGCGAGGCGACTGTCGCCATGTATGAGGACGGCGGCGAGTTCTCGATCGACTGCGGCATCCGCATGCATGGCCGCACAAGCCGCCGCGTGAGCGAGAAGAAGTCGTTTACACTCAAGTTCCGCGGCCGGTACGGCGGCGAGTTGAACTACGACGTATTCGGCGACGGCGTTGTGACGGACTTTTCGTCGCTGCTGCTGCGCGCAAGCGTGGAGGACACATACACCTCCTACATGCGCGACGAGTTCTTCGCCCGCATCGCCATGGATTATACGGACGTCCCTGCACAGAATTACCGGTATGTTTCCCTCTTCCTCAACGGCGAATACTGGGGCATTTACGCCATCCGCGAGCACCACAGCGCGGAGTATTTCGCCTCCCACAAGGGCGTGGACGCCGATACCGTTGATATGCAGACGGGCGAATACGAGGGCTATACCGCGTGGAGCGATCTTTTGAACTATGCGCGCTACCACAATCTCGGCGATGCGGAGGCGTGGGCGTACATTCAGGAGCATCTTGATGTACCGGAGATGATCGACTGGCTCATTCTCGAATGCTGGTCAGGCGATATCGACGTATACGAAAACGTCCGCTTCTACGCGAGCCCGGAATACGAAAACGGAAAGTATATCTACGGTCTTGCGGATATGGATCTCACGATGATCAATACGAATACGTATCTCGTCGGCTTTGATAACTACCTGCTCCACGGCATCATCCCGGCGGCGCTGCTCTATAATGCCGAGTTCAAGGACATGTTCCTCACGCGCCTCGGCGAAATGCTGCGCGGCCCGCTTTCAGACGAGAACGCGCAGAAGACGATCAACGCGCTCCGCACGATCGTCGAGCCGGAGACAGCGCGCGATCTCGCGCGCTGGGGTCAGTCGCCAAATCTCTTTACTGCGCAGATGGCGAATATCCAGAACTTCATCTCCGGCCGCGCCGCACGCATGCAAAACGACGCCATCACCTTCTTCGGCCTCTCTGCCGAGGACGCTGCAAAATATTTCGGATAAATCGCCACAAAAAACAAAGAATATACCCGCTCGGCGAAAAACACACCGGGCGGGTATGTTATTTTGCACAGCGCGTTGCGGGACAAAATTGTACAAATTTGTCCTTTTGAGAATTGAAAAACAAAAAAGCGTCTGCTATATTGTCTGCAGAATGAGAAATGTACCGCAAGTCTCATAATTTCAGATCATCAGGAGGAAAGTATCATGGGTATCAGCATTGATTTTACGGGCAAAACGGTATTGGTGACCGGCGCCGGGCGCGGTCTCGGCAAGGCCATGGCGCTGACCTTCGCCAAGGCGGGCGCGGACGTGTATCTCGGCAACCGCAAGGAAGATCAGGGCATGGAGACCGTGAAGGAAATCGAAGCGCTGGGCCGCCGTGCGGGCTTTACGAAGTGCGATGTTGCCAAGGAAGAAGACGTGAAAAATCTTCTGGACGATGCCGTGGCTTTCGGCGGCGGAAAGCTGGATGTGTTCGTTAACGCTGCGGGCGTCATCTCCATTGAAGATATGATGTATACCTCCGATGAGGAGATCAAACGCCTCTTTGATATCAACGTGCTCGGCACGGTGCACGCGCTCAAGCTCGGTCTGCCCATCATGGAAAAGCAAAAGAGCGGCAACATCGTAACCGTTGCCTCCATCGCCGGCCGCGGCGGCATGGCAATGCTTCAGACCTACTGCGCCTCCAAGGCCGCCGTTATCAGCCTGACGCAGAGCGCCGCGAAGATGGCCGCGCCCTACGGCGTGCGTGTGAACGCCATCGCCCCGGGCATCATCCGCACGTCCATGTGGGAAGAGATCCTCAACGGCATGGCGCACGGCTGGGACCCGGCGAACAAGCGTGAGCTCTCCGCCGAGGAGCGCGAGACGCTGTGGAACGAGTCCGTGAAGAACATGATCCCGCTCGGCCGCGCGCAGCTCGCCGAGGATATCGCCAACGGCACCGTGTTCATTGCGTCCGATCTCGCCCGCGAGATCACCGGCCAGGTGCTCGCCATCGACGGCGGCACAACGATGGTGTGACCTGCCGTGCGGCGCAAGCATTCGATCGTACAAAAACCATCCCGGACACCTATGTGTCCGGGATGGTTTTTTTCTTATTCGTGGTCGAAAATGGTTTTGCCTTCGAGCATGGGGCCAAACTTTTCCTTCCAGGTGTGGTGCGGTTCGCTTGCGTCGTAGAGCGTGAGCGCCGCGGCGTCCATGTCCATGCATATCATGAGATCAAACCGGTTCGGCCGGTCGGAGCAGGACGGGAGCACGTCCACGCCGTGCACGCCCTCAATTTGGAGCGTCCGGCCGAAAATCTCCCGGATCTCCGGCAGATACTCCCGCCACGGCGTTCCGGGACGGAATTTGGAAATGATGTAGTGCTTCATTCGAGAATGTACCCCCTTCCCGGTACGGTGACGCCGAAGCATTCGGCGGCTTCCTCCCCGCGGTTAATGAGCGCGAGCACGGAGCCGTTATTGTCAAACCGGCGGCAGCCGAGCACGTTCTCGCCGAAGAACAGCAATTCGCACTCGCCCCGCCGCAGCAGCGGCGTTTCCTGATACATGGCGGTGAGGCTCCGGACGAAGTCCGTGAGCGAGGCGTCGCCCTTGCCCCACGGGAAGCTCCCGCGGTTGTAGGGGTCCGTGCCGCCGGTCATGCCGGCCTCGTC
>CAVIVK010000128.1:0-3209 GCA_963645975.1 Bifidobacteriaceae bacterium
ATCTTGTACAGATCGGGATTATTTTGCTGGAAGGGGCTGGGGCTGTCATCCTGCTCATTTCCGGCGTGAAAAGCGTTGTTCGGCTTTGTAAAAAGCAGCCGCACGCGCGGCTTTCCATGGCACAGGGGATCGCACTTGCGCTGTGCTTCAAGCTTGGCGGCGAGGTGCTGCGCACGGTGATCGTGCGCGAGTGGAGCGAGCTTCTCGTGCTTGGTGCGATCATTTTCCTCCACGCGGCGATGAGCATTCTCATCCATTGGGAAATCAAAATGGAGGAAAAGCGTCTGTCGGCCATGAGCGATCTGGGAGACTGATACATACCAAATACTCCGTGGTTATAAAAACCACGGAGTATTTTTGTGCACTTTTTCATATTATAGAAGATAATCAACAAAATATTCTTGCATTTTTGAATAGCATAGTATATACTTTAAATTGTGGCTATACCACAAAATGTTGAGAGAGGGGTAACATATGGCGAACGCAAAATATGACATTGTAGTCGTCGGTGCGGGCAATGCCGGCTTATCCGCGGCGCTCCAGTCTGCGCTGGCGGGCAAAAAGACGCTGCTTATCGAGCAGCACAACCTTCCCGGCGGCTGCGCGACCTCCTTCCGCCGCGGCCGGTTTGAGATCGAACCGTCGCTGCACGAGATCTGCGATCTTGGTCCCGTGGAGAACCCCGGTGATGTACGGACGATCATGGATCAGTACGGCGTGAAGGTGGAATGGCGCCGGGTGGACGATTGCTTCCGCATCATCAGCAAGTATTCCGACGGCTCGCCCATGGACGTGACGATGCCCTCGGGAATCCAGCCGTTCATCGACAAGATGGAGGAGTATGTTCCCGGCAGCCGCCCGCAGATGACGAAGCTATTCGACCTGTTCCAGGAAGTACTCGACGGCATCGCGTACATCACGGCGTCCTCTGGTCACGCGGATTCTAACGTCCTGAAAGAAAAGTATCCCAATATGCTCCGTACCGGCGCATATCCCACGAAGAAGGTGTTTGACGCGCTGAAGCTGCCGCTGCGCGCACAGGACATTCTCGCGACATACTGGTCGTATCTCGGTGTGGATATGGAGCATCTGGCATTCATTCACTATGCCGCGATGGTACATAAGTACGTCTCGCGCAGCGCGTACATCCCCACGTATACGAGCCACGAAATCAGCAACGCGATGGTTGAGCGGTTCCGCGAGCTGGGCGGCGATGTATGGTACAACTGCCGTGCAGAGAAGTTCCTCTTCGACGGCGACCGCTGCTGCGGTGTACAGACGAATCTCGGCACCATCGACTGCGACTACGCTCTGGCCAACATCAATGCCGACATTCTGTACGGTAAAATGATTCCGAAGGAGCTTATCCCTGAGCGGCAGAAAAAGCTTTCGACGGCTCGCGGCCAGAAATACGGCGCACGCATGATGACGGCTTATTTCTGCCTGGATAAAACGGCCGAAGAGCTCGGCATTAAAGACTATTCTATCTTCCTGCCCGGCACCGCGGATTCTGCCGTAGAGTATAAGAACATCATGAATGGCATGGCGACGAACGATTACTCCATTTTCCTCTGCTATAACATTGTAAACCCCAAGGCGTCTCCGGAGGGAACATGCATCTGCTCGTTCACAACGTTCGGTTCGCCGGTTGACTGGAACGATCTGAAGCCGGAGGAGTATGTATCCTTCAAAAATGCTGTGGCGAAAAAGTTCCTTGCCAGTCTGAAAGAGAAGGCAGGCATTGATTTTTCGGGGCACATTGAGGAAGTCGCTGTGGCTTCTCCGTGGACGTTCGCTCGTTACCTTGGCACGCCGGAAGGCTCAGTCTATGGCCACGAAACGACCGATTGGGACGGCATGATGGCGCGTATGATGATGCTCTCCGTGGATTATCCGGTTAAGGGACTTCGTCCCATCGGTGCGGATGGCCCGCGCGGTGACGGCTACAGCGCAGCGTATATCTGTGGCCAGCTCATCGCCAAGCTTGCGCTTAAGGATCTTGCGGAAGGAGGAACGAAATAATGGCGCTTAACGTAAAAGTCGGTCTGATCGGCCCCTTTGATATGCTCAAGTTCAAGAATATGGCAAAGACCCGTGAAAAAGCGATTCAGGCAGCTCCTGCCAACGAGATCGTAGCGGACTATGCCATCAACCGCAATGCCAAGGCGCTGCACCCGGATTATCTTTCGCTCGTTGTGGACAGCATCGTCGATCACGGCGCTGCCGGTGCAAAGACCTTTGTATTCAAAAAAACGGACGGCGGCGCGCTTCCGTATTTCCGCGCCGGACAGTATCTTTCCCTCAAGCTCGATTTGGATGGCAGCAAGGTTTCCCGCCCCTACTCCATCAGTTCTGACCCGAAGGAAGCGCTGGATGGACGCATTGCTGTTACTGTCCGCGCCAATCCCGGTGGCTTTGCCGCTGACCGCATCCTGTCGACGCTAAAAGTCGGCGATGCCGTTACCGCCTCCGCACCGGAGGGACACTTCTACTACGACGAGCTGCGCGACGCGAAAAACGTTCTGGCTCTGGCTGGCGGCAGCGGTATCACGCCGTTCCTCTCCATGGCGCGTGCCATCCGCGACGGGATTGAGGATTTTTCGCTCACAATTCTTTTCGGCAGCCGGACGAGAGAGACCATTCTCTTTGCCGATGAATTCAACGATATCGCCGCGGTCTGCCCGAAGGTCAAGGTCATCCATGTCCTCTCGGACGAGGAGGCGGAAGGATTTGAGCACGGCTTTATTACCGCGGAGCTGATCCGGAAATACGCGCCGGAAGAGGAGTATTCGGTCTTCCTCTGCGGCCCGGAAGCCATGTACCGCTTTGTTATGCCGGAGGTGGAAAAACTCGGCCTGCCGCGCCGTCTTGTGCGCCGCGAAATGCTCGGCGTTACGAAGAATGTTGCCGCGCAGCCCGATTATCCTGTCGATTGCGCCGGTAAGGTATTCCGCGGTACCATTCACCAGGGAGCTGCCGAGTACACGATTGACGTAAGAGCCGATGAGCCCATTCTTGTTGCGATCGAGCGCGCCGGCATCAAAGCCCCGTCCCGCTGCCGCAGCGGCGAATGCGGCTGGTGCCGCAGCAAGCTTATTTCCGGTGAGGTATACTGCCCCGCGGAGAACGAGGGACGCCGCCACAGCGATATCGTGAACGGATACATTCACCCCTGCTCCACGTTTGCGCTTTCGGACATCGTTCTGGAA
>CAVIVK010000129.1:0-4717 GCA_963645975.1 Bifidobacteriaceae bacterium
CGGTGTCGCCCATGTGGACAACGCGCAGCGCGCCGAAGCAAAACTGCCGGATCGTGTTCATCCCGCGGCGCGCGCCGCCGTGGTGGTCGTGCGGCACGGCAAATTCCTGCACGGAAAAATCGGGCGGCGCTTTCTCCCGGGTCTGCTTCACGCACGCCGCGGCGCTGTGGTCGCCGTGGCCGTGCGAGCAGTATACGGCGCCGGCGCTCAGACAAAGCGGCGCAAGGCCGGGGACGTATCCGTCCTCATACGGGTCGGTCACGATGGGATATTCCCGATACTCCATACGGAAGCACGAGTGGCCGAGCCACTGAATTTTTACCTCATGCATGTTTTTCGATCTCCTTTCGCGCCGCGGCGAGCAGCGCTTCCTTTTCGTTCGGCACTTCTTCGTCCAGCACAAGATCCAGCAGCCGGGAGAGCGCCTCCCCCACCGCCGAGCCCGGCTTCATGCCGAGCGACAGAAGATCGTTCCCGCTCACGGCGAGGTCTTTGACGTGCAGGCAGCCCCGCTCGGCGGTGATCTCGTTTATAATACGCTCGTCCTCGTCGGCGAGCGCGGTCAGCCGCGCGGCGGCTTCGGGCGCGTGCGCCGCGGCGTCCGCGCGCCGGACGAGCAGCAGATCGCGCATATTCTCCTCGCCGATCTTCGCCAGCAGGCGGCGGAGATCCTTTTTGCCGTGGCCGGTGCACATCTCGTGGTTTTCCACGAGCGTCAGCACCCGCTCGCGCGTGGCGTTGTCACAGCGAAGGCGCCGCAGCGCCGCATCCGCGATCCGCGCACTTGCCCCCGGGTGCCCGGGGAAGCGGCCAAACCCGGCCTGTGCGTCAAACCGGAACGTCTCCGGCTTGCCGCTGTCGTGAAAGAGCATCGCGAGCCGGAGGACGGGCTCTGCCGCGATGGCGTCCACGGCGTGCGCCGTATGGCTCCACACATCCCAGCAATGGTTCTGCGGGCGGCGCGTATCAAAGCCCTGCATCGGCGCGAGCTCCGGGAGGAACGCAAAAAACACCTCCGGAAACGTAAGCAGCATCTCTCCCGCGCCGCGCGCGCAGAGGATGCCCTTGAGCTCCGAAAAAATGCGCTCGGGCGAAACATGGCACAGCAGCGCGCGGTTTTCCCGCAGCGCCGCGGCGGTTTTCTCCTCAATTGTGAGGCCAAACCGCGCCGCGAAGCGCAGCGCGCGCAGCAATCGCAGCGCGTCCTCCCGGAAGCGCTCGCCGGGGTCGCCGACACAGCGGAGGACGCCGTTTTTCAGATCCTCCTGCCCGCCGAAATCGTCCCGCAGGCCGCGCGTAGGGCTGTACGCCATGGCGTTCACCGTAAAATCGCGCCGCGCAAGATCGGCGTGGATGTCTCGCACAAACGAAACACGATCCGGGTGGCGGCCGTCGGAATAGGCGCTCTCGGTGCGGAACGTCGTGATCTCCATAGGGCCGGACGGCGCGAGCAGCGTGAGCGTGCCGTGCTTCAGCCCGGTTTCAAGCACGCGCTCTCCGGCAAAGACCTTTTTCATCTCCTCCGGCGGCGCGGCGGTGCAGAGATCCCAATCGTGCGGCTCGATGCCGAGCAGCGAGTCGCGCACGCATCCGCCTACGGCGTAACTCTCCCACCCGGCGCTCTCCAGCATTTCGAGCGCGCGGGCGGCGTCCTGCGGCAGCTTCACGGCCATCCCTCCCTTTCTTTTTTGGCAGTATACCACACGCCGCGCCCCGCCGAAAGGGGGCAACATTGACGCGCAGCAAAAAATCGGGTATATTGCTTGTATATTCTTTATAAATGAAAGGCTCTGCCTATGAAAAACCGAGGCATCCGCACCCTTGCCGCGGCGCTGCTCGCGACGCTTCTCCTCGGCGCTCTCCCGGCGCTCGCCGCCGACGGAGACGATAGCGCCGCGAAAACCGGCACGATCGACTTTCTCTCCTACGAGGAAGCGGTGACGTATTTCGATTTCGACACCGCCGCAAGCAACTGGTGCACGAATTTCGGCATGGACCCCACCGCATCGCTCGAAGAGGCGAAGGCCGCCATCCTCCACGGCACGGACCGTGAGCTTGTCATCCGGCTCGCGACGTTCGCGCGCGACGTCGGCTACGGCGACGAAAAGCTCATCGTAACAAACGCCTTTCGTCCGGCGTGCTATCAGGAAGTCATCGGCCTGCACGACTCCAACGCCAACACCGGCCCCTTCCGCCGCGCGCTCCTCTGGAACGGGCGGAGCGTTACGAATTTCTGGTGGGACGCCGAGACCGCCCCCGGCTGGCCGGAGGAATACTCCATCGATCTCTCCGCCTACGACATCCAAACGCTCGATCTCCGCTACTTCTACCGCGCCGCGCTGCGGCTGTGGGACAACACCTGGGTGAACGGCTACTATGCCCGCCCCGGATGCAGCGGCCACAACTCCGGCAACGCGATGGATATATCGAACTACTGGCTCGGCGCAAACTTCGCCACAAGCTACACCAACCCGAAAACCGGCGTCGTGTACCACATGGCGGACTACGGCCTCTATAAGCCGCTCCAGCCCTCGGCGACGACCGCGGGCGAAACGTGGCACATCACATCCTCGCAGGAGGTGCTCGCGCTCGCCAATTACGACAACGCCCTCCTCTCCGGCTACGAGATCGTGTACGCGCTCTATTATAACCCGTCGCTGCGCGGCTGGTCGATGGCGGACGGGCGCGGCGTGTACATCGGCGCGGGCGTCACGGTGCTGCAGATCGAGCTCTGCCGCCGCGGGCTGCTTGAGGAAAAATACATCACCGGCTACTTCTGCTCCAAAACCGATGAGGCCGTGCGCGCTTTCCAGTCGCAGCAGGGGCTCGTCTCCGACGGCATCGCCGGCAGCGGCACGGTCAGCGCGCTGCTCACCAGAGAAGCGCACACCGGCGACACGACCGCGCCCGAGCTGACCGCCTCGAGCATCGGCCCGGCAACCTCCAAGGGCTTTTCGCTCTTCCTTTCCGGCACGGACGAAAAGGCTCTCAACGCCTTTCGCGTCGATACGCGCGCCGAGGGCGATGATGTGTGGGTCACGCGTTACTACAATGCCCCCGCCTCCGGCTCCGGCACGCTCGACGTGGACATCTGGCGGCAGGGTACTTACGAGGTGCGCGCCGCCGCGTGCGACACAGACGGCAACGAAAGCCCGCTCGCCGATGTCGGCACGGTGTTCATCGATACGACGAGCCCGGTCATCCGCTCGCTCACGATCACCAACATCACCGAATCCGGCTTCTCGCTGCACTATCGCGTCACGGATAACGACCGGCTTGCGGGGCTGACCGTCACGCTCACGCCGGACACCGGCGAGGCGCGCAGCATGTTCCTCGTCACCGGCGGCGAGAGCGATTTCCCGTGGACGGCGGAAAATCTGACCGAGGGCGTGTGGACGATCTCCGTCACGGCCTCCGACGCCGCCGGAAACGAAAGCAGCTATACGTTCGACTGGAAATACACCGCCGGCGAGGCGCGCCCCGGCCTTACCGTTGCTCGCCTCGGCACGCCATAACACCGCGGCACGAAAATCCAAAAATGTATAAAACGACCTCCTCTGCGGAAACACTAACGTTTGCCAGAGGAGGTTTTGCTGTATATGCAGGGAAAGGTAGAGATTTGCGGCGTCAACACCTCGAAGCTCGCCGTGCTCGACAGCGCCACCACGCGAAAATTGCTGCTGCGCGTCCGGCAGGGCGATAAGGCCGCCCGCGAAGAACTGATTGCGGGCAATCTGCGGCTTGTGCTGTCCGTCATCCAGCGCTTTTCCTCCCGCGGGGAGAACATTGACGACCTCTTTCAGGTCGGCTGCATCGGTCTCATCAAGGCCATCGACAACTTCGATGCCGAGGCGCACGACGTGCGCTTTTCCACCTACGGCGTGCCGATGATCGCCGGGGAGATCCGCCGGTATCTGCGGGATAACAGCGCCGTGCGCGTCTCGCGCAGCATGCGCGACACCGCGTATAAGATCCTGCAGGCGCGCGAAAAGCTCACCGCCGAAACCGGCCGTGAGCCGACCGAGGAGGAGATAGCAAACGCTCTCGGCATCCCCCGCGCCGAGATCGCCCTCGCGCTCGACGCGATCAGCGACCCGGTGAGTCTCTCCGACCCGGTGTTTTCCGACGGCAGCGAGAGCCTTACGGTCATGGATCAGGTGCGCGACTCGCGCAACACGGACGAGAGCTGGATCGAATGCATGGCGCTCGACGATGCCATGCGCAGTCTGACCGGGCGGGAAAAGCGCATTCTCTCGCTGCGCTTTTACGACGGCAAAACGCAGATGGAGGTCGCCTCGATGGTCGGCATATCGCAGGCGCAGGTCTCCCGGTTGGAGAAAAACGCCATCCGGCAGATCAAAAAGGCCATTTTCGTATCATAGGCGCGGCGTCGCCCTGTCATAGGACAACGCCCCGCCCCCATAGGCTCTATGGGGGTGGTACATCATGGAGGTACGGCTTACCGAGCTGCGCTACCGCGAAGTCATCAACATTTCCGACGGCACGCGCCTCGGCTTTGTGAGCGACGCGATCCTCGATCTCACATCGGGGCGGATATTGGCGCTCATCGTGCCGGGGCCGGCGCGGTTTTTCGGGCTCTTCGGCCGCGAGAGCGACTACATTCTCCCGTGGGAATCCATTGCCCGCATCGGCGGGGACATCGTTCTCATCGAGGGCGCCGCGGAGATCCGGCGCGACCGGCAGCCCCGGCGGGGCG
>CAVIVK010000130.1:0-2409 GCA_963645975.1 Bifidobacteriaceae bacterium
CCGCAAGGTCGCGCTCGACTGCTCGAACGGCAGCGCATGGATGATCGGCCGCGCGGTGTTCGATGCGCTGGGCGCCAAGACCTACGTCATCAACGACAAGCCCGACGGCGTGAACGTAAACCTGCGCTGCGGTTCGACCCACATTGAGGGATTGCAGCAGTATGTCCGCGAAAATAAGCTCGATGTCGGCTTTGCTTTCGACGGCGACGCCGACCGCTGTCTCGCCGTGGACGAGCTCGGCAATGTGGTGAACGGCGATCAGATCATGTACATCTGCGCCAAGCACATGAAGGCCAACGGCCAGCTGCCGAGCAACACCGTCGTCACGACGATCATGAGCAACTTTGGTCTCTACAAAGCGTTTGACCGCATCGGCATCGCCTACGAAAAGACCGCCGTGGGCGACCGGTATGTCTACGAAAACATGAAGGCCAACGACCACATGCTCGGCGGCGAGCAGTCCGGCCATATCATCTTCCGCAAGTTTGCCCACACCGGCGACGGTCTCATCACCGCGATCATGCTCATGGGCGTGCTCATCGATACGCAGCTCCCGCTCTCGGTGCTGGCCGCGGAAGTGAAGATGTACCCGCAGGTGCTCAAAAACGTGAAGGTGGACGATAAGGACGGCACGCTCGCGGACGAGACCGTGAAAGCCGCTGTGGATGCGTGCACCGCCGCGCTCGGCGACGGCGGGCGCGTGCTGCTGCGCAAGAGCGGCACCGAGCCCGTGCTGCGCGTCATGGCCGAGGCCGGGACGACCGAGCTCTGCGAGCAGATGGTGGACGCCATCATCGCCGCGATGGATAAGTCCGGCCATCTCATCGAGGTGAAAAAGTAATGAAGCTCACGATTTCGGATCTTTACGATCTTGACCATACGCTCGCGGCAAGCTATCTGCGGCAGTTTACGTATCCCTGGGAAGCGCTCGCCGGTATCGGCGAGCTTATCCCCGCCATCGGCGCGACGCTCTCCGAGGACGAATACGACCGCCCCGAGGAGGGCGTGTGGGTCGCGCGCGATGCGAAGGTCTACCCCACCGCGTATCTCGGCGCGCCGTGCATCATCGGGCACAAAACTGAGGTGCGCCCCGGCGCCTTCATCCGCGGCAACGCGCTCGTCGGCGATAACTGCGTCGTCGGCAACTCCACGGAACTCAAAAACGTCATTCTTTTCGACAATGTGCAGGTGCCGCATTATAACTATGTCGGCGACTCCATTCTCGGTTACAAATCCCACATGGGCGCAGGCTCCATCACGAGCAACGTCAAGAGCGACAAGCTCCCCGTCGTCATCCACAACGAGGGCGAGGAGATCGAAACCGGCCGGAAAAAGGTCGGCGCAATGCTCGGTGACTTTGTGGAAGTCGGGTGCAACAGCGTGCTCAACCCCGGCACCGTGATCGGGCGCGACGCGAGCGTTTATCCCACGTCCTGCGTGCGCGGCGTTGTGCCGGAGCACTGCATTTATAAAGCCAAAGGCAACATTGCCGTGAAAAAATCATAAAGGAGAAGATGTCTTGAAAGTAATCGTCGCCGAAAATCACGAGGAAGTCAGCCGTCTTGCCGCTGACATTCTGGAGGAAACGGTCCGCACGAATCCCTGCTGCACGCTCGGCCTTGCCACCGGCTCGAGCCCGGTCGGCATGTACCGGGAGCTTTCGCGGCGCTGCCGCGAAGAGGGGCTGGACTTTTCCCGCGTTCACAGCGTGAATCTCGACGAATATGTCGGTCTCGCCCCCACCCATGAGCAGAGCTACCGTTATTTCATGGACAGCAATCTTTTTGACCACATCAACATCGACAAAGCCAACACCTATGTCGCGAAAGGTACCGGCGATGTGGAGGAAAATCTCCGCGAGTTCAACGCCGTGCTCAACCGCACCGACATTGACGTGCAGGTGCTCGGCGTCGGCCCGGACGGCCATCTCGGCTTCAACGAGCCGGGCGACACGCTCTGCGACGGTGCGCACAAGGAGGTGCTCGACGAGAGCACCATTGACGCCAACCAGCGCTTCTTCGCCTCGCGCAACGATGTGCCGCGCTACGCGCTCACCATGGGCATGGGCAACATTCTGCGCGCGAAAAAGCTCCTCATGATCGTCTCCGGCCATAAGGAGGACGCCATGCGCCGTCTCCTGCTCTCCGAGAGCATTGACCCGCATTGCCCGGCAACGTTCCTTCGCCTGCACCGCGACGCCGTGGTGCTGCTCGAGCGCTCTCTCGCCGAGGCAATTGGCTATAAAGCCTAAGCTTCAACTAAAAAAGCTCCCCTGCGGGTCACGCCCGCGGGGGATGCCCTGTTTTTCTTTTACTTTTGGAGGATAATCTTATATGTGTGGAATCGTAGGATTTACCGGCTCCCAGGCCGCGGCGCCGCTGCTGCTCGACGGGCTGCGCAAGCTCGAAT
>CAVIVK010000131.1:0-3287 GCA_963645975.1 Bifidobacteriaceae bacterium
TCCGCGACGGTATCGCCAACGGCGATGTGGACAAAACGCTTGAGAGCTTCACCACAGCGGTCGAGCGCTTCGCCAACATGCAATAACAGATAAACGGGAGCTCCGTTGCACGGGGCTCCCGTTTGATTTGAAAAGAGTCGCTTTATGGACATTGTACAGCACAAGGAGGAAGATTGGATGGACAAGCAAATATTGGACGAAATTAATGCCGCTTATTCCCGTTTGGAATCAAAACAGGCCGAGCTCGTCCACGTACTGTTGCACAGAACCTTTGAACTGGAATTCGGCTGGTATAACGGGCATTATCACAAAGACGAAACCGGGAATTGGTTCCGGGAATCCTATCCCATCCTGGTGATTGGTGTAAAAGGCCTTTGCGATATTGAGATTTCGTTTGATGAAATTTCCGTATCTGCAAAGCTGAAACGAAATGACGTGTTGGAGTATTCTTTTGAAAAGTTTGCCGGAAATGAATTTGAGGCATACGGCGTGGATAATTACCTTACAGACCTCCGCCATTCCGGACAGACTGTACAGGACTTGAAAGAGAATATCCGTGTCTGCGATGAAAAAGAAATCGGCTTTTCCTTTGCTTTTCCTTTTGATGTGGACGGAAAACAGATTTTTGAGTTTGTGAAGTTGCTTCGGCAGGAAGGATTTTATTACTGATTGTGTAATCATATATGCAAGAAACATCCCGGCAGACCTTACTGCCAGGATGTTTCTGTTTTACGCTTCCATGTCTCTGGGCTGTTTTTTCTTTTCCCCTCTTGACAACCCATACCCCTATTAGTATATTATTCCCATACCCCTATAGGTATAGAAAGAGGGAACTACCATGAAACGAATTACCGATGCCCTCGAGCGCTTTTTAGCGCTTGGCGGCATAAAAAAGGACGTTACGCTGCTCGTGATCGGCGGCGTGGCAGTACTGGCAAGTCTCGCCTTCGGCTCATCGCTGCCGTTTGATCCGGCGTGGATTGCCATCATCCTCTGCGGCGTGCCGATCATTCTGGAGGCCTTCATCGGGCTTGTGACGGAGTTTGACATCAAAGCGGACGTGCTCGTGTCGCTCGCGCTCATTGCCTCGGTGTGCATCGGTGAGATTTTTGCCGCAGGCGAGGTTGCCTTCATCATGCAGCTCGGCGGCCTGCTCGAAGAGCTGACCGTCGCAAAGGCGCGGGCGGGCATTGAAAAGCTCGTCCATCTCACGCCGCAGACGGCACGCATCGTCTCCGGCGGCGCAGAGCGCGTCGTACCGGCGGAGGAAGTGCGCGTCGGCGACGTGCTGCGCGTACTCCCCGGCGAGACCGTACCGGTGGACGGCGTCATCCTCTCCGGGCAGACCTCAATCAACCAGGCCGTCATGACCGGCGAGTCGCTGCCGGTGGACAAATCCGCCGGGGACGAGGTATCGTCCGGCACAGTCAACCAGTTCGGCGCTTTTGAAATGCGCGCCTCGCGCGTCGGCGAGGACAGCTCCATCCAGCGCATGATCCGGCTCGTACAGTCTGCCGACGCGGGCAAGGCAAAGATCGTCGGTCTTGCCGACCGGTGGGCAACGTGGATCGTCGTCATCGCGCTCACCGCTGCGGCTCTCACGTGGCTCATCTCGGGGCAGATCATCCGCGCCGTGACGATCCTCGTTGTTTTCTGCCCGTGCGCGCTCGTACTCGCTACGCCGACGGCCATCATGGCCGCCATCGGCAATGCTACGAAGCACGGCTTTCTCGTGCGCGAGGGCGACGCGCTCGAGCGGCTCGCGCGGGTGAGCGTCATTGCGTTTGACAAGACCGGCACGCTCACGTGCGGTACGCCGGAGGTCGTGGAGGTAAAAAGTTATTCCTCTGCCATTCCTGAGAACATACTCCTGCGTCTCGCCGCCGGGGCGGAGCAGCTCTCCGAGCACCCGCTCGGAAAGGCCGTCGTGCGCGGATATAAAAAGGCATCCGCCTCTCCTCTCCCCGCCGCCGAAGATTTTTCGATGATCCCCGGCCGGGGCGTGAGCGCGAGCATCGAAGGCCACGCCGTGCTCGCCGGGAATGCCGCCCTGCTCGCGGAGCACGGCACTTCCCTGACGATCCCCGCCGAGGCGGAAGAACAGCTCCGGCAGGGCTGCACCGTGATCTACGTCGCTGCGGACGGCACGTTTGCCGGGTACATCGCCCTTGCCGACACGCTGCGCGCCGAGAGCGCCGGCATGATTGCGCAGCTCTCTGCGCTCGGCGTGCAGCCGGTGCTGCTGACCGGCGACCACGAAAACGCCGCAAACACCATCGCCGCCAAACTCGGCATCTCGTCCGTGCGTTCCGGCTGCCTGCCGGAGGATAAGCTCACGGCCATCGGCGAATACCGCGCGCAGGGCGAGCGCGTGTGCATGATCGGCGACGGCGTAAACGATGCGCCCGCGCTCAAATCCGCCGACGTCGGCATCGCCATGGGCGGCGTCGGCAGCGATATTGCCGTGGACGCCGCCGACATCGCGCTCGTAGACGACGAGGTAAAAGAGTTTCCGCACCTGCTCGCCCTCTCGCGCCGGATGATGACAACGATCAAGATCAATATGACGTTTTCCATGGCGCTCAACTTCCTTGCCATCATTCTCGCCATTCTCGGCACGCTCAGCCCCGTGGTCGGCGCGCTCGTACATAACGCCGGTTCGGTGCTCGTGATCATTAATTCCGCGCTATTACTGAATTGGAGGAAAAAGAAATGACCATCAAAATTATTGGCATCATCATCGGTATTCTCGTTCTCGCCGCAGGCATTTATTACCACGCGCAGGAAACGGACGATCCGCAATCCCGCAAGATCTATACGATCATCAGCGTCGTGGGCGGTGTGCTCGCCGCCGTGTGCGCGCTGCTGCTGTTTCTCTGACTCAACGCGTTACGCAAAAGAGGGACTATGAATAACTCTACTGATCCCTGAGCCTGTGCCCGTAAAGCAAATGTGTTCCAAAATAAGTATCTGTCAGGCACAATTGGCGATGAAAAACCGGGTATCCTGAAAAAATGGATATCCGGTTTTTTGCCGTTTTGAAAAGCCATGGATTTATCTTTCGCTTTCAGGATGCGTATATTGCCCGTGCTGCTTCGTGTGTTTCCCATACTGAATCGCAAATTTAGGGCAATGGTGCAGACAGCGAAGACACATGACGCATTCATCCTTGACCCAAACCGGTCTTTTCTCCCGAATCTCGATGGCGGAAACGGGACAATTCCGTGCGCACAGCCCGCAGCCGATGCAGGTATCTTCTACTGTGAAATGACTTGTCCTGCGCATGG
>CAVIVK010000132.1:0-2769 GCA_963645975.1 Bifidobacteriaceae bacterium
GTATCTCCAGAGCAGCGTGGAAACGCTGCTGGCAAGAGCCATCCTCTCCGGCGATCTTGCCGCGGGCAGCACGCTCACGGTGGACGTCGAAAACGACGAGCTTGTCTGCCGGTAAAATAAGAAAACGCTGTGCGAACAAAAGTTCGCACAGCGTTTTTCTTTCCTGACAGATGCGGAGACCATGGCGTTGCAATTTACCCAAAGACGAATATAATATAAGAAAAAGAGGGAATTAGGAGAAAAGGAAAAAATGGAACAGGAATTGGCAAGCTTGAAGCCGTTTCTCGACGCGGACGGGCGGCTGACCGCCCTCCCGGCCAAACACAAAAAGAAGCTCGAAGCGCTCTGGTATCTGGCGGGAAAGGTGGAGGCCGGGCGGCAGTATACGGAATCGGAGATCAATGACTTGTTGGATGCGTGGACGCTTTTTCACGACAGCGCAACACTCCGGCGGGAACTCTTCAACAAGCGCCTTCTGAACCGAACGCCGGACGGCAGCTGCTATTGGAAAGCGGAGACCGTCCCGCCGCTCCGGGAATTTGTGGAAAGCCATGTTTGAATCGCTGCTGCAAAACGAATACGGACTGCATCTGCGTTTCCTGCAGCGCTCTTCCGTGGGCGCGGGCTCAGACACGTGGTTTTTGTACTGCGAGGAAGGGGACTATGTTCTGAAGTTTCCGGCGCGCAGCGCGATCAACCACCCGGAGGCCGAGCCGGAACTGTGTGAATTCCTGCGGAAAAACGGCATTCCTGCCTGCGAGTTTTTGAAAAACAGCGCGGGGGAGTATATCTCGCGGGACAACGCCGGGCGTATGTTCACCGTGCAGCGCCGCTTTCCGGGCAAAATGCCGGAGTGGAACAGCGCGCCGGAAGCGCTGCTGTTGGAATCGGCGGAGCTGCTGGGGAAAATCCATGGCGTCCTGCGCGCTTACCCCCGACTCCCGGAGGGGATCGGGGCGGCATTTTTCGCCAACATGACGCCGCAGCGGGCTGCGAAGTCTTACCGGCACTCGTTGGAGATTGCAAACCGCCTTGGTGACGGCGAGACCGCCGCGGAGCTCGAATGGCGCATTGGTTTGATGGAGCGATTCCCGGCGTGGGAGTTCGATTTGAACCGGCTGACGCGCTGCAACACCCACGGCGATTATTTTATCAGCCAGTTTCTCTGCGAGGACGGCCATGTGACCGCCGTGATCGACTGGACGACGGCTTGCGTGCATCCCGCGATATGGGAGATCACGCGCTCGTTTGTTTACGGCGCGCCGTGCTGTGCAGAAGGGAAGATCGACGAAGCGCTCTTTTCGCGTTATGTTGACGCTTACTGCCGCTACGGAACGCTGAATGAATATGACCGCGAAAATATGCAGCGGCTATATCTATACCAGATTGCCGTCTGCGATTACTACGGGCAGTATTATGCCTCTGAGACAGAGAACCGGGATATCTATTTGCAGCAGGCGCGGCTCGCAACAAGACTGCTGAAAAACACGCCGCTCGTTTGAATATATAGACGCGAAAACCCCGGCACATCAAGCGTGCCGGGGTTTTCGTCTCTCACCGGAAGAACCGGGAGCTTTGCTTTTTACATGAAGAGCGGGGCAAACAGCGCGATCAGGGCAACGATCGTTGCGCACTGGATGGCGGTGATGGCGTTGGACATGTACTTGGGAACGGTATTCATTGTTTCTTCCTCCAAATGAATTATTATTTAGTATGGCTGGATATTAGCACTTGCCATTCATAAAGTCAAGCCTGTTTGCGAATAAAATTCACTAATATTTGAAATTTATGAATGATGAACGGGAATGACAAGATAAAAATGAATATACTGTGGATTGTGACAATGAATAAAAAACAAATGTCCGGCGGGCAGAGAACCCGCGGACATTTGTTTGAAAACGTTTCATTTTGTCAGATCGCGACCGGCACGGCGTCCGGCTCGATGGGGCAGACGTAACCGGCTTCGGAGCGAACGGTGTATTCCTCCCGTGCCTTTTGCAGTACCGCGGGATCGTCGATGAGCGCAATGGCGGCACTTGCCAGCGTCTTTCCGGCGCAGAGGATCGCCTTGTGCGCAAGAGATGTCTTCCCGCAGGAAACGACCTGCCACGAATGCCCCGGCACGCCCGCCGGCCATGCGGCGATGAGCGCCTGCGCTGTCGGCGTCTGCCAGCTCACGTCGCCAACGTCCGTGCTCCCAGGGAGAAAACCCTCGCCGGAGTAGGGCGGGAGCAGAAAGTCGTTCATGGACTTCGTCATATTCTCCGAAAGTGCGCGGGATTCTTTGGCGATGTTGCTGTCAAACTTTGCGCCGATGCCGGGCGCACGCGTCTGCGGCGGGAACGTCTGGCAAAGCGATGCGGCAAAAGCAAGCTCCGCTTCGGTATACTGCGGCACACCGGTCTCGGCAAGAGATGCATGCAGCAGCGCTTCGAGCGTGAAGTTCGGCAGCGTCTCTGCCGTACCGTCGATGAACACGCGCTCATACGTTGTGCCGGTCATGAGCGCCGCGCCCTCGGCAATAGCGTCCACGCGTTTCTGGAGCTTTACGGAATCGGCAACCTTGTTGGCGCGAACCATGTAGAGCACGGAGGCGTTTGCCTGCACAACATTCGGCGATACGCCGCCGGCATCCGTAATAGCATAGTGGATGCGGCAGTCGTCGGTCATGTGCTCGCGCAGAAACTGCACGCCGATGTTCATGAGCTCCACGGCGTCGAGCGCGCTGCGCCCGTTGTGCGGATCTCCGGCGGCGTGCGCGGCGACGCC
>CAVIVK010000133.1:0-4747 GCA_963645975.1 Bifidobacteriaceae bacterium
GGCGCACAGCGGATATCCACAGTTTTTCATTCTCCGCGCCGGTAAAGCCGTGGAAATAGCAGTTTTCCACGATCGGCTGGAGCAGCATTTTTATCACCGGCTGGTTGTACAGCTCGTCCGGGATATCATAGAAGATCGTCACGCGGCGTCCCTGCGCGCGGTCGCGCAGCAGGCAGTACTTCTCGGCCTGGGCGATTTCTTCCGAGAGCGGCACAATGTTGCGCGGCTCATAGAGCGAGTAGCGAAGCATGGTGCAGAATGTCTGGATCAGGTTTTCGGTGTCGCTGTCGTTGTTGATCACGGCAGAGGCGGAGATGACCTGCATGGTGTTCAGCAGAAAATGCGGATCAATGCGCCGCTTCAGATCGTCCAGCTCCGCGCTGCGCCGCTTTAGCTCCAGCTCATATTTTTGCTGGATCAGGTCGTTGGTATACCGCACCATGGTGTTATACGAGCGCACAAGATACCCGAATTCGTCTCGTGCCGCATTTTCGCTGCACGGCACGAGTGTACCATTTGCAGAAGCTGAGGTCGCACGGACAAGACTGCGGAGCGGGCGGTAAATACGAAAGAGGATAAAGCACAGCATCAGCGCCGAAAGGACAACAAACATGGCAATCATCACCACGCGCAGCTGAAGCAGCGAATGCACCTCCGCTTCCAGCGTTCCCTCCGGAATAACGCCCACAATGCGCCAGCCAAGCTCCGGCAGGGCGAAGACAAAGCGGCGCGAATCGTTATCGCTCCCCGTTTCGGCCGTCACTTCATACGTTGCGTCATCCGTTTCGCTCTCGGGCAGCGAAGAGGCAATAATCTCATCGTTTGCCCCGAGCAGGTACACGTCAAACGTTACCGGCATATCCAGCGCGGCGAAAAGATTGGCGAATTTCTCGGTGGGAATGTCGATATACGCAATGCCGAGCGGCGTTTTGTCCAGATAGCAGAGAGAGCGTCCGATCGTGACGACCTGCTCTCCTTCGCTGCGGTAGGCAAGCCACGGTGTGTGCGGCGGAGCATACCAATCGCTCGCGGTATTCGCCAGATACTCGTCAAGCAATAGCTGCTGGCGAGGCTCATGATCGGGCGCAATGGCACGCGGCGAGGAATAATAGAGATTGTTGTCCGCCGATATGACGTAAATTCCCGCCACATAGTCCGACATACCGGAGAGATCGTAGAGAAAGTTTTCCAGATACTGCCGCTCTTCTACTTCGGAGTAATCGGTGTACGTGTAAGCTGGGGCGCGGAGAATGGCCTGTATGCGCTTGCTGTACAGCCCCTGCGTCATGCGGCTGAGCAGCCGCACCTGAGCGGAGAGCTGCTCGCCCACGAGCTGCTCTATGACAAGCATCGTGTCGCGCGCGGCAGTCTCCGTCTGCACAACGCTGCGATGGATCGTATAGTCTACGGCGAGGATCGTCGGCACCACGAGCAGAACGATGAGAGCAAGGCAGAGAATGAGCGTTGTCGGCATTTTCAGTTTTCCTTTGTTCATTCTCTCCACTCCCCTTTCGCTGCATTACGGTCTGCGATAGATGCGCACGCCGAGTTCGCTGTTGATCTCCGACGGATGGCCCTCCACATGCTTCAGCTCATAAAACGGCGCCAGATAGCTGTTGGTGCAAAGCGTCCGCCCATCGTCTCCGCGAAATACGAGACGAAGCTCCGTATCCTCTGCCGGTTCAATCTCCGGCAGACGGCCGCAGATCGTTCTGCCGTCCGCGCCGACCTCGGCGTGAAGATTCCCGGAGCGGGTAACACGGCCGTTTTGCGTCAACGACCAGTACACCGTACCAGAATAACAAGTCTCACCGTCGTTTACAAGTATAATCTCCGCTTCCCGGCTGTCGCCCTCCTCCGGAAGGCGCGCCATGACCGCGAGAGGCGCGTTGCTCTCCTCGATCGCCGTCCATCCCATTTTGGGAACGCCCCAGTAATCGAGCACGCCGTAAAAGCTCTGCGGGCAGAGATCGATGAACATAAACTGGAAATACCCGCTGCAGGGCGCATATTTTTGACAGCGGTAGTGCTCGATATAGTATTTCAGGAGCTTATACTGATACAAGCCAAACACACCGAGCTTTTCCTCCACGGGGCGCAGCGCCTCGTACACCGCTCTGTCGCGGTAGAGCTCCTGCACATTTCCCGGCACATCCATGCCAAACTCTGTCACGAGCTTTTCCTTTGTGCCGCGGATCTCCGTATACTGCGTATTTTCCCCGCGCAGCGAGCCGAGATAATTGTGGCTGTCGCCGCTTTCCGGATCATCCTCGTTATACGAAGCGCGGATATAGGGATGCGCAGGGTCAAGACGGCGCACCGCGTCGCGCAGCGGCAGGCCGATGGCGCGCGAAACGGAATCCGGCTGCGAGATGATCTCCGTCAAGCTGCATCCGCCGTTCGTGACAATGGAAGTTTTCCACTTGTCCGGCTCGTTGAGAAGGATCCAGCAGCCGAGCGAGGCATGGCGCTTCAGCCGATCGACCACGCGCTCAAAGAGCTTCACCCCGCGTTCGATCCATTCGGCGTTCTCCGTCGGATGGCACCAGGAGAAATCCGTATCCTGAAATACGAGCATGCCCAGCTCATCGCAGATATCGTAAAAAGCGTCCGGCTCGATGTGCACATGCACGCGCACGGCGTTAAATCCTGCCTGACGCATCAATAGCACATCCCGGCGCAGCCGGTCGTGGGAAAGATCGGCAAAGTATACATCCGGAAAATACGCCGTTCCGCGCAGGAACAAGCGCTTTCCGTTGAGCATGTACACCGTCTGTTCGGGCGTTCGCAACAGCTCTGTTGTATTAAAGCCGAAGCGAAGTGTCCGGCGGTCGGAGACGGTGCCGTCCGGCGTAGTGAGCTCCATGTAAGCGGCATACAGCGCGCTCTCGCCGCGATCCCATGTCCACCACAGGCGCGGCGCAGGAATCGTCTCCGAAAGAGCGATTTTGCTATCCGCCGAAGCGGTCAGCTCGGCAACAGGCGCGCCGTTCGGATCCGCAACGGAAATACGCAGTTTGCTTCCCGGCGCGGCATGGGCGCACACGGCACGCAGCTCCATGCGTCCTTCCGCATCACCGCGGACGGAGGCGGAGACGATCCGCCCGCCAGTATACGCTTCGAGCACCACGTCACCAACGATGCCGATGGGGTTGACATCCCGCTGGATGAAGCCGTCGGCGTGCTCGTAGGTTCCTTTAACGAGGTTTCGCTTGATCGAGAAAAACCGCTTATCCGCGCATCCCTTCAAAATTTCCGTGTCCCACGGCGACGCGACGCGGACATAAAGCTCGTTTGTCCCGGCGCGAAGAAGGCTCGTCACATTGATCTCGAACGCCTCCTGATAGCCCTCGTGATGGCCGCAGAAGCTGCCGTTGAGCCATACATCCCCATAATAGTCGATCATGGGGAAATGCAGGATATAGGTTGTCCCGCTCTCCGGCGACAGATCAAACGCCGCACGGTACCACCAGGGCGCGGCATTGAACTGCCGAAGCGCCCGACCGTGGTACGGAGTATCGGAATATACCTTCTGCAAATAGGTCAGGCGTTCCAGCTTCTCCCACGGCGACATCAGGTGCGAATAGCTGTAGGGATCCACCGTGCCGGAATAGATTTTCAGTTCCCGCCCAAGGTCATGCACATCCTGCATGACCGACCAGTTTTTTATGGTCATTTTCATATTGCGCTGTCCTCCGTCAGCCTTTGACCGCGCCCTCGGTCATGCCGGTCATAATGTTTTTCCGGAACACGAGAAACACGATCAGGATCGGGACCGCCGACATAAGGATACCGGCGGTGATTTTCTCATAGGCCGTCGAAAACTCGCCGACGAACTGGAGAAGCCCCGTTGTGATGGGCATTTTGGTGTTCGACTGGATGAACGTGTTGGCAAAAATCAGCTCGTTCCACACCGCAATAAAGTTCAAAAGCGCCGCAATGATGATGCTCGGCTTGCAGATGGGCAGCACCACGCTCCAGAACGTGCGCCAGACGCTCGCGCCGTCGATCTTCGCCGCATCCTCGATCTCCCGGCTGACATTCATCATCGCGCCATACATGAGATAAAATGCGAACGGAATATTGAATACCGTGTAAAGAATCACGAGACCGATATGCGTATCAAGAAGTCCCAGGTGCATCATGGTCATGTAATTGGGCAGCAGCGTAATGTGCACGGGGATGAGCATGCCGATGGTAAAGAACCCGACGGCGGCGCTGCGCCACGCGCCTTTCATGCGCGAAACGCCGAACGCAGCGAGCGACGCGAGAAAAATGCCGAGGGGCACCGAAAAGACGACATAGATCAGACTGTTGAGAAGATAGTTTTTGACTTTGCTCCAGGCTTCAATGAAGTTGTTCAGCGTCGGCTCGCGGACGAGAGAGAACACGCCCACGGAATATAGCTCGCTCGCCGGTTTGAGCGCCACATTGATAAGATACACGACCGGAACGAGCCAAATGACGCCGATCAGTATGGTAAAAAACGTATGGATTCGGTTGGTTCGCTTCATGTTCCGCTCACTCCTTTTCGATCCGGATAATGCGGTTGATCACAAACGATATGATGAGCAGGATCAGCGTCATCAAAACAGAAATCGCGCTTCCCTCTCCGTACTGGTGGTAGCGGAATATCGTCTCGTAAGACAAACTCGCCAGCACGTTCGTGAGCCGTCCGGGTCCGCCGTTCGTCATGACAAACACCAGGTCGAACACCTTGAAGGCGTTGGCCATCGTATAGATGAGC
>CAVIVK010000134.1:0-8220 GCA_963645975.1 Bifidobacteriaceae bacterium
ATGAAGAAGTAATCCTTCGAATTTGAATAACGCAAAGAAGCACCACCCCGCGGGGTGGTGCTTCTTTGCATATTAGAATGAATCGGCGTCATTTTAATAGTCGCTTTATGTTGGCGAGAGTCAGAGCAAGATCGTCTTCATCCAACTGGGAAATCAGTTCCAAAACTTCTCTGGACAGCTTCGGATTGACACTTTGCACATGGAAAAACTCCTCCGGGGTGATATCGAAGTAATCGCAAATAGCGAAAAACTCCGTCATGGATGGCAGCGTTTTTCCGGAAGAAATGTTGTTTATGTAGCCGCGGCTGTGCCCAAGGTCATAGCTCATCTTATACTCGGAAACATCCTTGCGCACGCGAAGCTGCGTAATGCGTTCCCGGACAAATTCTGCATCCATACAGTCATCCCCTTTTCTTTTATAGGATAGACTATATTTTCCATGATTAGTTATTTTATAAATGTTATAAACATTGACACGCACTTTTTAAAATGCTACTATAATTTTTGAAATGTCGAAATACATAAAAAGACGTTTTTAAAACTGCAAACCGGAGGGGAGTAAACGTGGAATCGAATATTCTGGGATATGTTATCGGCATCCTTTTAGCACTTGTTATCGACTACTTGTTAGCCAGAGAGTTTTACCGCGCAGCGGTGATGAAGGGGCATGATGCAAAAAAGTATCTCTGGATATGCTTCTTTTTCAGCGTGATCGGATACATTTTGGTGGCGGCTCTGCCAGATATGGAAAGAGACAAAGGAACTGTGCAAAGGCAAATATCGAACGATGAGCTGCCGGAATTGTGAGGGAAGAATATGAGTGAACGATATACGAAATTGTTCTCGCTGCCGGAGAATCAATATGTACACGGAGCGCCAATCTTGATTGCGGCGGGAGCGCTATTGAGAGACAATCGGTCGGAGACAACGCTGGCACAGTTGAAGTTCTGGAATATTTCAGAAAAAACGATCATAGCGGTCATGGTTGAGGTAGATGCGTTTGATGTTTCCGGCGCGGCATTGGAGGGCGTGACGAAGTATCCATATCTTGACCTTTCTGCGGAGCGAGATATGGAGTTCGGCCAGCGGCAGGCGATCCCGCTGCCGGATGCGAACACGCGCCGCATAGTGGCACGCGTTGTTCGAGTGGTATTTTCCGATAATTCTCTTTGGGAGCCGGACGGTGCGGCCGATTGGCTGCCATTACCGGAACCGACGCCGATCATAGCTGCGCTTCCTTCGAAACTGGCGGAGCAGTACCGGCGGGATACGACGGAAGAGGCTGTCTATCTTCCCGAAAAGCTTGACGGCCTGTGGCGCTGCACCTGCGGCGCACTTAATCAACCGGAGGAAGCGGTATGCCATGAGTGCGGGATTTCTTTGGACGCGCAGAGCGAAGCTCTGAATGAGAAGCTTTTGCAGGAGCATCTGGCGGCATATGAAACGGAAAAGCTCGAAACGGCGGCAAAAGCGGAAAAACAGTCGAAAAGACGCAATAAAATCACGGTGATTGCCCTTTCGTTGATAGCCGTGATTGCTGCCGCAGCAGTACTGATCTCCGGTGCTGTCAGAAAAAATAACGCCTATCAGGCGGCTGAATCCTTCGCAGATGCGGGACAGTACAAAGAAGCGATTACGGCGTTTGAGGCGCTGGGTGACTATAAGGACAGCCGGGAGAAAGCCGACGAGATAAAAGAAGCCGCATATAACCGCGCTGTCATGCTTCTTGACGAAGAACAGTATGGAGAGGCAAAAACGCTGTTTGAAGCGTTTGGAAGCTATATAAGAATTCGGAAAAGTATAATTCTCAGATTCAATGGAAGGCGGCAAGAAGCGAAGAAAATTATTACTCCTATTTGGACAAAGATTCTGGCGAATATGAGATTGAGAGAAAAACCGTTTTGTGCACGTACAATTCGCAGGGAAAACTTACTGCCACAGAACGCTTTAATGAAGATGGGGTTCCGGAGTACAGGGCTATTATTGACTATGACGCAAACGGCAATAGAAGTAAAACAACGGAATATCAAAGCTGGGATAAAGCAAAACAGGAATATTGCATCGTCATTACGCGGGATACAGATTTGTTAGGTCATGCAGTATCTTTATCCGTGGAGGATAAGACACTTGGCGTGGTCAATCATTGGGAATACGTCAATACGTTTTCTGCGGACGGAAAACTGACGGAGCAGACGTTTTATCCCGAAAACCTTGGGGTTGGGGTAGAAAAAATATATTACACATACGACGAAAACGGAAATGTTACAACAGCGTCCTATACGTTTAAAAATGAAAATGCGGTATATACTGTAAATGGCGGTTCATTTACGGGAACGAAATATGCCAGCATTGCATATTCGTATGACGAAGAAGGACACATCAGCCAAATAGAGTATTACGGCAAAAATCATTCTTTTTGTGGAAAGGCGGATATTACGTATCAATTCGATGAACGCGGTGTAGTCCGGTATAGGAAAGCCGTGTATCCGGACAAAACTGGGGAGGAATGGACATACGATGAAAATGGTAACCAAATCCAGTACACAAAGACGGACCATGGTCTTGTAGTAGAAAGCACAACCCAATGCTATGAATGGATGTATTTTCCTGAATTTTAAAATATGTAAAGCAGCACCACCCCGCGGGGTGGTGCTGCTTTACATATAAGGAAAGCGTCTTCTGTCAAAGAGGAGCCTTTCTTGACGTAAAAGGCAGCATTAACGGACATCCCTGTCAGTACGCAGAATGGCGTATTGCGCCGTATCAATAAAGTGCCCGTGCTTATAATACCGCTGCCGCGCGACGCCTTCAAAGCGCATGCCGCATTTTTCCAATACCCGCGCAGACGCGGCATTGCCGTCAAACACCTCAGCTTGTACGCGGTTAAGGCCGACCTCGTCGAAGGCATATTGCAGCACGGCGCACAGCACTTCCGTCATGATGCCCTGCCCCCAGCAGACCGGGGCGAGCATATAATTTGTTTCCGCGAGGGCGTTCAGCTCGTCCACGTGCCCGAGATTGATTATCCCGATCCGGGCATGATCTGCCTTTCGCTCAATGATCCACTAAAAATAGAGCCCGGAATCGTAGCTTTCTACCCAGCGGAGCACGCGTTCACGGTAGCTCTGCTCATCCGTGGCAGGGTCAAACGGGAAATACCGGCAGACCTCCGCATATTTTGCCCAGCTCTCATACATAGCTGCGGCATCCTCCGCACGAATGCGCCGCAGGACGCAGCGATTGGTGACGATCGTTCTTGTTCCAACGGGGTGTATCATTGGTGGATTACCTCATAGCGCAGCCGGAGATAGGAATCCTCCAGCACCGCGCACTCCTGCAATTTCAGCACGCCAAGCTGCGAGAGCTCACGCTCGTCGAGCAGCGAGCGCCCGTCGACGAGCGTGGCGGTATCCTTTCCACCGATGAGCACCGGCGCGACGACGATGTCCACATAGTCGAGCAGTCCTTCGCGCAGGAGCAGCCCGTTGAGCGTGCCGCCGGTCTGCACCGTGAGCCGCTCGCAGCCAAAGTCTGTCTTGAGTCGTGCGAGCGCCTCGGCGAGCGACGGTTCCGGCTGATAAATGATGTGCAGATTCTCCTCCTGCACGGAAAACGCCGGGTGGTTCGGGTTGGACGTGATCAGCACAAACTTTTGAGACCGCGCACAGAAATACCGCACGCCGTGCTCGTCAGGTGCGTATTGTCGGCAATGGCAAACGAGACCGGCGTCCTCTCTGGCAGCGGCTTTTGGTTGACGCCCATCTTCGCCTGCACGCGGCCGGAGCAGAGCGACCAGAGATCGGTCGTCTGCTCGATCTCGTAATACTGGTGCAGTCCCTCGCGCAGCCCCGCAATGCGTGGAAAATCCTTGTCGACATCCAGCGCATCGGTTGCGCCTGGGCTGATCTTCCCGTCCACGGATGTGAGCATAAACAATGTCGTAATTGGACGATCCATGTGTTTCTCCCGGTTCTTTAAAGCAGCTGCCGCGCGGTTTCCGCCTCCGGCGCGAGAACGCGGACATACTCCTCCAGCCGGTCGAGCACGGCGGCAAGCTCTTCCACCGGCTGCCCGGCTACGCCGAACACGGGGTAGAAGACATGGCGGCTCGTCTCCTTGACGCACGTGCGCGCATCCGCCCCGGCGATCATGCTGAAAATGATCCCCTCGTCGTCCCGGGCGCAGAAATCGCCGGGGTAGGTGTGTACTTCCTCTCCCCGCATGCCGGGAAACGGCGCTTTTTCCGTTCCGGCGAACAGGCGAATCGTACCGCGGACATAGTCCACGTCGTGCGTGCCGGAGAGAATCTGCGTTTCGAGTTCCGCGAGAAACGGGATGGCGGTCACGCCGTTTTCCATGGGGAACGGACGCCCTTTCAGGAGAATGGACTCGAGCTGCATCATGACCGGGTATGACTTTTTAAACTTCTTGAAAAAACGGAAATAGACGTTTTCGCCGAAGAGCGCCTTGCGGTCATACTCGGCGTATTTCTCCCGCAGCGCGCGCAGATGCTCTTCGGCCATGGAGCGGAAGTCCTCCGTGCGCCAGAGCGCCTTTTCAGGATATACGACTTCCAGCACGCCAAACGGAATGCCGCCGAGCGCGGCTTCCTTTAGAAACTGTACCATACTGCAAACCTCCTCTTTCTTTCCGGCGGATCGAAATCTTAATATACCCGTGCCATGACCGTGTTTTCAAGAGCTTCCCGGAATGATTCGTATTCGCCCGGCGTCAGCGCCTTCGGAGAGCTCATCACGACGAGCTCATGCCCGGCGCTGCCCTTGTGATACGGCGGGTGGACGTGCGGATACGGGTTTTCCACAAAGCCGCAGCGCGTGTAAAAGCCGCGCCGCCGCCGGGAAATGTCATCCACCGGCGGGTCAATCTCCAAAATCAGGGGCTTATCGCGCAGCGCTTCGAGAATCCGCTGCCCATAGCGCCGGTTCCGCATGGCGGGCGATACGCAAAGGTGCTCCATATAGCGCGCTTCGCCGATGCCCCAGTACAGAGCCTCGCCGATGAGGACGCCGCCGTCGCATACGGCGGTAAAGTGGTAGGCGGGATGGGAAAGAATTTCTTCCTGCGAAGCGCTCTCACGCTGCTCGTGCGGCGGAAAGCTGATTTTATAAAGAGCGATCGCCTCCGCATAAAGCGGGTGCTCCGGCGTTGTGATGCGTTCAAATTCCATGGCATGTAATCTCCTGTGCGGGAATGTTGGCACGGATTATATCACATATCCGCGGATATGCAAAGTCCCGCAGGCCGGTAAGACCTGCGGGACTTGGTATCAGGAGATGTTTCAGAATGCCCAGGTGCCATTGCGGAAGATGGGGTGCACGTTGCCGTGCTCGTCCACGCCGTCGATGGAGAGATCGTCGCTGCCGATCATGAAGTCGGTGTGGTTGCCGGCGTCGTTCACGCCGATCTCGTAGAGCTCTTCCTTGGTCATGTTCTCAAAGCCCTTCACGCACTCGTCAAAGCCGAAGCCGAGCGCGAGATGGCAGGCGGCGTTCTCGTCGAAGAGCGTGTTGTAGAACAGCAGACCGGACTGGTGGATCGGAGACTCCTTCGGCACAAGGGCGCATTCGCCGAGATAGTGGCAGCCCTCATCCATGTTGATGATCTGTTCGAGAACGTCCTGCCCTTTTTCTGCCTTGACTTCCACGGCGCGGCCCTTTTCAAACCGGACGGAGAAGTTCTCGATGAGCTGTCCCTGGTAGGAGAGCGGCTTCGTCGCGTACACAATGCCCTCGGCGGTGCGGCGGTCGGGAGAGGTGAAAACCTCCTCGGTCGGCATGTTGGGGTCATAGATGACGCCCTGCATCGTCGTGTCGCGTCCGGCGTGGAATTCGGCCGTCGGGATGAGGCCAACCTTGAAATCCGTGCCGTTCGCGGAATGGTAGCGCAGCTCGCGCAGATGCAGATCGTTCAGATACTTGCTGCGCGCCTTGAGATCGCGGTTGTGCTCTTCCCAGTCGGCGATGGGGTCCTCGCCGTCGGCACGGGCGGTGTAGAGAATGTCTTTCCAGAGCTGCTCGACGGCGGCGCGCTTGCTGAGCTCGGGGTGGACCTTCTTCGCCCACGCCTCGCCCGGCACGGCGGCGATGCACCACTGGTGCTTGTTGTCGATGGCGTCGCGGTAGGGCTTGGAGACCTTGACTTTCTCGGCAAACGCCTTGAAGTACTTCGGGTTGATGCCGCGCAGCCCGTCGGGATCTTCGGACTCGATGAAAATGCGCACCGGCAGATGGTCGACCATATCCTGCATCCGCGCCTTTTCCCATTCGCGGGTCTCGGAAAGGTCGCGCAGCTTCATGTAGCGCGCGGCGAGCTTGGTGAGCTCGGGATAATTCCAGTCAACGCTGACGCGGCTCGCGCCGGCCTTGTAGCACTCTTCCACGAGCATCTTGATGAACTCCGGCTGGTCAAGAGACGCGAAAACGCGCACTTCCTGCCCCTTCTGGACGTTCGCGCCCACGCGCACGATGAGCTTGGCGTAGGAGCGCATAACAGTCTTTTTCATAGGTAGAAACCTCTTTTCGTGAATTGATCGATGCGCCTATTATACCTTGCAACCGCCGGGAATTCAAGGTATAATCACCGTATGAAAGAAACAATGGACAACATAGCCGCGCGTGCGGACGACTGCATGGGCCGCGGCGACTGGGACGGCGCGGAGCGCGTCTTCCTCGCCGCGCTCACCGAAGCGGAGGAGACCGGCGACAATCACGCGGCGCTTTCCCTTTGCAGCGAGCTGATCGGCTTTTATCGCCAGCGCGGCGACGCGGAGAAATTTTATCCGGTCTATGACCGATGCATGGCGCTGCTGGATGCGGTGCGCCCCGGCGCAGCCGCGCGCGGGACGATCTTAATCAACGCCGCCACGGCACTCGCCGCCTTCGGCGAAGCGGAGCGCTCTCTGCCGCTTTTTCAGGAGGCGGAGAGCCTGTACGCCGCGGCGCTTGCGCCGAACCACCCGCGTCTCGCGGCGCTTTATAACAACATGGCCGCGGCGCTCGACGCGACTGACTGCCCGGACGAGGCGGAGCGGTACATGCTCCGCGCGCTGGAAAACCAGAAGCAGCGTCCCGGCGATCTCGATCTCGCGGTGACGTACGTAAATCTTGCGCAGCACTATGCCGCGCGAAACGATACCGACGCGCGCATTGCCGCGTGTCTCGATAAGGCGATGGAGCGCATGGACAGTCCGGACGCCGTCTGGGAATACTACTACGCGCACACGGCGCGGAAAATCGCTCCGGCGCTCGAGGTGCTGGGGCGCACGGACGCATCGCGCGATCTCCGGGAAAGGGCGGATATCATCTATGAAGGGACTTGAGCTCTCCCGCGCTTTCTGGGAAACCGCCGTGCGCCCGGCGGTTGAGGAGACCTGCCCTGTGCTGCTGCCGCGGCTTGCTGCAGGGCTCTGCGGCGGGGGATCGGACTGCCTCGGGTATGACGACGAGCTGTCTCACGACCATGGCTATGCCGCCGGGTGCATGTTATTCCTTGCGCCGGAGGACGCCGAAACGCACGGATTTCTGCTCTCCACGCTCTACGACCGCTTGCCGCGGGAGTTTTTTGGCGTGAAAACCGAGCACCGCAGCCGGCAGGGCGACGGACGCTACGGCGTCAAGACGACTACGCAATTCCTTTTGGAACAGACGGGGCTTTTCCATACGCCGGAGACGTGGCGCGAGTGGATGGCGATCCCGTCCTACGCCCTCGCCGCCGCCTGCGCCGGGGAGATATTTTATGACGGTTCCGGTGAGATGACGCGCTTTCGCGAAACGCTGCGCACCGGTATGCCGGAGGATGTGCGGATAAAAAAGATCGCCGGGCACGCCGCGCTCATGGCGCAGTCCGGGCAGTACAACGTCTCGCGCTGCCGCCGCCATGGGGAAGAGAGCGCGGCGCGGCTCGCGTGCTGTGAGTTTGTAAACCACACGCTCGCCATGCTTTTTCTGCTGAACGGACGGCACATGCCGTTTTATAAATGGGCGTTTCGCGCTGCAAAAGAGCTGCCGAAGCTCGCGGAGCTCGTCCCCGCGCTCGAAGCGCTGCTGCGCGAGCCGGACGAAACGGAGATTGAACGCGTGAGCGCCGCGGTGATCGAAGAGCTGCGCGCTCAGGGCCTGACGGACGGCGGCTGGGATTTTCTCGAGCCCCACGCCTACGCCGTCATGCGGCGCATCCAAGACCCGGAGATCGCCGCGCTGC
>CAVIVK010000135.1:0-6919 GCA_963645975.1 Bifidobacteriaceae bacterium
AGCTGATTGATGGGGTTGTAGCCCTTGAGCATCAGCGAGTCGTATACCGAGGAGAGGATCTCCCGAATCTGTGCGCGATTGGATACCGTGGCGAACGGTTTGGTGGCGTCACCCATGTCCGCAACCCCCTTCAGTCAAAAATTCTTTCTGTTATTACCATACCACAGCGGCAGGCGAGTTTCAAGGAAAATCTTACCGGATGACCGCGCCGTGCTGCTCGCGCAGCGCGTCGAGAATCGCACGGACGGCTTCCTCGGCGTGGTCGTCGGTAAGCGTACCGTCGTCCGAGCGGAGCGTCAGCGAGAAGGCGACGCTCTTCTTCCCTTCCGGGATGCCGATGCCGGTATAGACGTCGAAGAGCTTCACGCCGCGCAGAACGTTCTTTTCCGCCTTGCGGATGCACTCGGTCAGCTCGCCGACAGGGACGGAGGCATCGCATACGACGGCGATGTCGCGTGTGATGGCCGGGAAGCGCGGCAGCGGCGTATAGACCGGCTCGGCGCCTTCAAGATCGTGCAGCAGCACGCCGTCCAGCTCTGCGCAGTACGTCGCGCCATCCAGCCCGTAGGCCGCGCACACGTCGGGGTGAATCTGGCCGAGCGTGCCGAGGCGCGTATCGCCCGACCACACCGCGGCACAACGCCCGGGGTGGTACGCCGGGGTCTCCGTATCGGCGGTGAAGCGCACGTCCGGGGTACGGGCAGCGCGCAGCAGCGCTTCCACCGCACCTTTGAGCGCGAAGAAGTCCATACCGCCGCCGTAAGCGCCGAGCGTAAGCGCGGTGCGCTCGTCGGCCAGCGTCTTGCCGGGCTGCTTTTTGTACACGGTCGCCATCTCGTAGAGCTTCGCTTCCATGTTGCGGTGGCTGAGGTTTGTGGAGAGCACGCCGAGCATGGAAGGCAGCGCCGTGGTGCGCATGACGCTCGTATCCTCGCCGAGCGGGTTGAGGATGCGGTAGTTTTCGCGCAGCGGGGAGTCGGCGGGAACTTTGATCTTATCAAGGCTCGACGGGCTCACGAACGAATACGTCATGACCTCGGTATAGCCCATGGCGCGGCAAGCCGTGCCGAGCTTCTGCAGAAAGAGCGTCTTTTCGCTGTAGCCGCCCTGCGTGGCCGCGCCGCGGATGTCGGTGGCTTCGATCTTGTCATAGCCCCAGAAGCGGGCGCACTCCTCAGCGATGTCGGCGAGCATGGTGCAGTCGCCGCGCCAGGAAGGAACGGTAAGCGTGTTGCCGTTGAGCTCAAAGCCAAGCGATGTGAGCGTATCGACCATGAACTCGCGGGGGATCTCGGTGCCGAGCAGGGCGTTGATGCGCTTATCGTCGAGCTCGATGAATGTCGTCTCCGGCGCTTTGGCCAGCGCGTCGATCGTGCCGTCAAGCACTTCGCCCGCACCAAGCATTTCGACGAGCTCGCATGCGCGGTCGACCGCCGGGACGGTGGCGAGCGGGTCAAGACCCTTCTCGAACCGGCCGGAAGCGTCCGTGCGCATGCCGAGGGCAATGGCCGTCTTGCGGATGGAGTGGCCGAGGAAGTTGGCGCTCTCGAAAACGATGGTCGTCGTCTCGTCGGTAATCTCGCTGTTCGCGCCGCCCATCACACCCGCAAGCGCGACCGGGCCTTCCGGGTCGGCGATGACGAGCATACCGGGCGCAAGCGCGTGATCCTTACCGTCGAGCGTCTGGAGGGATTCGCCCCCTTCCGCACGGCGGACGATGATCTTGCCGTCGTGCAGGCAGGTGTAGTCGAAGGCGTGCATCGGCTGGCCATACTCAAGCATAACATAGTTCGTGATATCAACGATATTGTTGATCGGGCGCACGCCGGACGCGCGCAGACGGCGGCGCATCCACTTCGGCGAGGGGGCGATTTTGATGTTTTTCACCATGCGCGCGGTATAGCGCGGGCAGAGCTCGGCGTCCTTGATCTCGACGGAGAGCTTTTCGTGGATATCGCCATGGCCGGCGGTCACGGTGGGCTCGGCAAACGTCAGGCTTGTGTGGAACGTGCAGGCGCTCTCGCGGGCGAGACCGCGCACGGAAAGGCAGTCGGGGCGGTTGTTCGTGATCTCAAACTCCACGACGCTGTCGTTCAGGCCGCAGACATCGCGGATATCGTCGCCAACGGCGCAGTCCTCTTCCAGAATAAAGATGCCGTCCTCGATCGCGTAGGGGAAGTCGCGCTGTTCCAGCCCGAGCTCGCCGAGCGAGCAGAGCATGCCTTCGCTGAGCTCGCCGCGCAGCTTGCCGGTGTGGATCTCCTTGCCGCCGGGCAGCGTGCTGCCGTCGAGCGCAACCGGAACAAGATCGCCGATGTTGACGTTCTGCGCGCCGGTGACGATCTGGAGCTCCCGCTCGCCGCCGACGTCAATTTTGCAGACCCACATGTGGTCGGAGTTCGTGTGGCGCTCCATGGCGGCCACGCGTCCGACGACAACGCGGGAAATCTCGCTGCCGGTGACCTCCCAGCCCTCTACCTTGGAACCGGACATGGTCATCGCGTCGCAGTATTCCTTATCGGGGGCATCGATGGTCGTATATTCCCCCAGCCATTCTCTCGAAAGTTTCATGTCGCTACCTCCTTAAAACTGGGACAGGAACCGGGTATCGTTTTCGTACAGCAGGCGCATGTCGCTGATCTGGAACCGGCGCATGACAAGGCGCTCGAGACCAACGCCGAACGCAAAGCCGGAATAGACCGTCGGGTCGATGCCGCTCATTTCGAGCACGCGCGGGTGCACCATACCGGCGCCGAGCAGCTCGATCCAGCCCTCGCCCTTGCACACACGGCAGCCTTTGCCGTGGCACTCGAAGCACTGCACGTCCATCTCGCAGCTCGGCTCAGTAAACGGGAAGTGGTGCGGGCGGAAGCGGGTCACGGTATCGGGGCCATAGAGCTTTTTCATAAGCGTGTTGAGCGTGCCCTTGAGATCGCCCATCGTGATGCCCTTGTCAATGACAAGGCCTTCGATCTGGTGGAACATCGGGGAGTGGGTCGCGTCGATCTCGTCCTTGCGGTACACACGGCCCGGGGACAGGATGCGGATCGGCGGGCGGGAGCTCTCCATCACGCGCACCTGCACCGGGGAGGTCTGGCAGCGGAGATGGACCTGCTCGTCCTCGGTGATATAGAACGTGTCCGTCCACTCGCGGACGGTGTGGTTCTCGGGGATGTTCAGACGGTCAAAGTCGTAGTTGGAAAGCTCGATCTCCGGACCGTCCACGATGGAAAAGCCCATGCCGATGAATATATCAACGACTTCGTCGAGCACGGTGTTCATAACGTGCTTCTTGCCGAGGGAGATCTCTTTGCCGGGCATCGTCACGTCGAGCGTTTCGGCGCGGAGCTTTGCCTCCTGCAGACGCGCGGCAAGCGCGCTCTTGCGGCTTTCGATCTCGTTTTCCAGCTCGCCGCGGACCTCGTTTGCGAGCTGGCCGATCACGGGACGCTCCTCGGCGGAGAGCTTGCCCATCTGCTTCAGAATAGCGGTCAGCTCACCCTTTTTGCCGAGATACCGGACGCGCAGCGCTTCGAGCGAGTCCATGTCCACGGCTTCTTCGATCGCCTGGCGGGATGCTTCCCGCAGGCTTTCCAGCATTTTCTTCATGGCTTCCTCCTGTATTGATAAATACTCAAAACAAAAAAATAAACCTTTCATCCCACCAAAGGGACGAAAGGCATGCTTCCGCGGTACCACCCACATTCGGAGCTTTATAAAAAACTCCGCGCTCTTGCGCTGTAACGGGCGCAGCCCGCCGGGGATTGGCCGGCGCTCACGGGCGAACCAGACAAAACCGTTTCCGCGGGGCGCTCTCAGCCAGCGACGCCCTTCTCTGCTGCGGCGGTATTCCGTCATTTTCCCGATCAACGCGAAATAACATACTCTTTATACCATAGTGCGCGCCACTTCGCAAGAATAAATTTGACGAATGACACGCGGGAATCTATAATGTAATTTGGATTTTTTCGGAGAGGGTGAAAACCGTGGGCGGGAATATGCCGGAGATACAGCGCGTATACTGGGATCGCGGCGGCGTGTCCGTGCCGCGGCGCAAACCGGAAACGCACAAAGGGGATTACGGAAAGCTCCTCATCGTGGGCGGAAGCGTTGGGTATACCGGCGCGCCGAATCTCTGCGCAAAGGCGGCCGTTCGCTCCGGCGCGGGGCTCGTGTATCTCGGCGTGCCGCGCGGCATCTGGAGCATTTGCGCCGTGAAAAACGACGAGGCCATGCCCTTTCCTCTGCCGTGCGATGATTCCGGCAAGCTCACCGCAGACGCACTCTCCCCGCTGCGGGAATATTTTGCCCGCTGCGGCGTGCTCGCGCTCGGTCCCGGTCTTGGCCGCAGCGACGGTACGGCGGCGCTCACCGCAGCGCTCGTGCGCGAATTTCCCGGAAAGATCGTCCTTGACGCGGACGCACTCTGGGCGGTGTCGCTCACGCCGGATATTCTGCGCGAAGCGCAGGGCGAGATCGTCGTGACGCCGCACGAGGGGGAATTTCTCCGTCTCGGCGGTTCGCTCTCTGCCGGGCGCGAGCGCGGCGCATGGGACTTCGCGCAGCGGTACGGCTGCGTCACGGTGCTCAAGGGGCACCGCACGATCCTTGCGCACCCCGCCGGGCGGATGTACTCCATCGAAGCGGGCAATCCCGGCATGGCGAAAGGCGGCAGCGGCGACGTGCTGACCGGCGTTATTGCAGCGCTGCTCGGACAGATGGAGACGGAAAAGGCGGCCGTCACCGCGTGCGCCGTCCATGCTGCAGCGGGCGACGCGTGCGCCATGGAGCGGGGCGAATACGGCATGACGCCCTCGGATATCATCGAAGAACTGCCATACATTTTCAAAAAAATCACGGAGTAAAATCATGAAGCGGACAATCTTGTTCGCACTAATGATACCCCTGCTGCTCACCGGCTGCGGTGCGCGGCGGGACGCGGAAAACTGGAAGGCCTTTGCCGAAGCGGTCGAAACTGCGGAGCGGATATCGTTTCACGCGGAGATCACCGCGCATTGGGAGGATACCTCCGCCTCGTTCGGCGCGGATATCGCGCGCGAGAGCGGCGAAACGCGCATCACACTTACTGCGCCGGAGACTGTCTCCGGCATATCGGTTCACGCCAAAGACGGCGAGACAACGGTGGAGTTTGACGGCGTGATCTTGTCGCTCGACGCCGGACGGAGCAAAACGCTCTCCCCCTGCGGTGCGCCGCAGCGCATGCTCGCCGCACTCACGCAGGGCGCAATGGAATATTGCGCCTCGTCCTCGGCGGCGTTCACCGCCCCGGACGGCGAGAGCGTGACGCTCTGGCGGGACGAGGCCGGTGTGCTCACCGGCGCGGAGATCGCCCGCAACGGGCAAAAGGTGCTGACGCTGGAAATTACGGATTGGACGATGGAATAAGGAGCAACCTCATATGGATACACGAAAGACAAGGACATGGGCGGAAATTTCGCTTGGCGCGCTGCGGCACAACGTTTCGGAAATGCAGGGCGCGCTGCCGGACGGCTGCGGCCTGCTCGGTGTCGTAAAGGCCGACGCTTACGGCCACGGCGCCGTGGAGATCGCCGCGGCGCTGCACGAGTGCGGCTGCCGGTATCTCGCCGTCGCCTGCCCGCAGGAGGCGCTTGCGCTCCGAAAGGCCGGAGAAACAATGCCCATTCTGATTCTCGGCGCGGTGGACGCATCGTTCGCATCCGAGATGGCCGCGAACGACATCACGCTCTCCGTGGAGTGTGAGGAAAAGGGGCGTGCCCTCTCTGCGGCGCTGCGGCCTGGCGAACGGCTCAAAATTCACCTGAAACTGGACACCGGCATGGGGCGGCTTGGCTTTCGCGCGCAGGATGAATCTTCCCTTAGTGCCGCCGCGGCGGTCGCACAGCTGCAAAATCTCGAAGCCGAGGGCGTATTCACGCATTTTTCCGTTTCCGACACGCCCGGCGAGGAAGACTACACCGCCGCACAGCTCGCGCTGTTTCTCACCGCGGTCGAAACGCTGGAAGTTATGATCGGCCGCCGCTTTCCGCTGCGCCATTGCGCCAACTCCGGCGCGGTACTCTCGTGGCGCGAGAAGGGTGCAGCGCTCGATCTTGTCCGGCCGGGGCTTCTCACCTACGGCGTTTACCCGGACAGCGAGCACGGCGGACTCGCACTCACGCCGGTCATGGCGCTCAAGAGCCGCGTGAGTGCTATCACGCACCACAAAAAGGGCGATTCCATCAGCTACGGCCGCACGTGGACGGCGGAGCACGACTGCACTCTTGCGGTGATCCCCGTCGGCTATGCCGACGGATTGCAGCGCTGTCTTTCCGGGAAGCTGGAAGTACTGCTGCGCGGACGGCGCGTAAAGCAGGTCGGGCGCATCTGCATGGATATGTGCATGCTCGACGTGACCGATGTTCCCGACGCCGCCGTGGGCGACGTTGTCACGGTGTTCGGCCGCGGGGACGACGGCGCGCCGACAGTCGCGGAGCTTGCCGCGCTCGCCGGGACGATCCCCTACGAGCTGCTCTGCGGCGTATCGCTGCGCGTGCCGCGCATCTATATGGAAGAATAACCGCGCGGTATTCCGCGCTTTCTCCGCAAAAAAGCCGCCTGGTTTTGTCCGCAAAACCGGGCGGCCGTTTTTGTTTTTCCTCCAAAATGTGGCAGAAACGGCCGGTTATGCTATTGTTTCCGATATCAAGTCGTGCTATAATCCGAGTCGAAATATGGTAGGCATTTCGCCTGAAGGACGAGAAAAATGACGGACAAAGAATTGCGGCATCTCAGCCGTCTTGAATTGATCGATATCATTTATGAACTGCAAAAGCAGAACAACGCTTCCGCTGCGCAGATCGATGAACTTCAAGACAAGCTGAAGGAAAAAGAAATCCGCATTGCCAACGCCGGTTCCATCGCAGAGGCCGCCATCGGC
>CAVIVK010000136.1:0-19369 GCA_963645975.1 Bifidobacteriaceae bacterium
CAATAAACTCCTCAATCTGGCCGCCAAGTATCGTTACAGAAGGGTGTTGTTCAAAAAAAGCAAGTTGTTTTTCGCAGCGGTCCGGCTTCGATATATCATCTGTATCCATACGCGCTACAACCTCATTTCGGCAAGCTTTCAAACCCTCGTTAAGAGCTAATCCCAATCCTAGGTTTTTTTCATTTTTTACAATGTGGAGATTGGGTTTATACGCTTCCACGACACCATACAATTCTTCCGTTAGTGGGCCATCCTCAACAAGCACAATCTCATCTGGCTTGACCGTCTGGTTGAGCATGGAGTCGAGCGCAAGCCTGAGATATTCAGGTTTCTCCTTTTTATATAAAGACATTAAAACGCTGTACTTTTCCATTTTTAGACTCCCAGCAGCCGTTTGGCTTCCGCCTGCTTTGCCTCGTATTCTTCCCGGGTGACCTTCCCTGCCTTGAGCAGCGCGTCGCCGTAGTCGAGCGTCACGTCGATCTCCTCGCTGCTTTCGGTGATGTTGCTCCGCACAAATACCTTCTTGAAAGTCTGCCAGACGATCCGAACGTCCCCCAAAAAGCTGACATTCTCTATGTACTTCAAATCCCAGCAGAGCTTATCCTCCCACGCAAGGGCGTTCCGCCCCATGACCTGCGCAAGCCCGCTCAGCCCCGGTTTCGCCGTGTGACGCAGTCTCTGCTCATCGGTCATAAACACCATGTCCCGGACAAGCTGCGGCCGCGGCCCGATCACGCTCATATCGCCCTTCAGGATGTTGAACGCTTCCGGCAGTTCGTCCAGCGATGTCGCCCGGAGCGCCTTGCCGAACTTACCCAGACGAAACTCATCCGGCAGAAGATTTCCGTTTTCGTCCCGCTCATCGGACATAGTGCGGAACTTATACATATGGAAAATCTTCTCGCGTCCGGTTTTGGGATCGACCTTGCCGGGACGCGGCTGCTGAAAGAGCACCGGCGCACCCAACTTGACGCGAACCATAATGGCAACAATGACATAAAGCCAGCCGAATACGATGATTGCCGCCAGAGCGCAGAGAATATCCAGCAAGCGCTTTATGTACCGCTCATAGAAGCCGCACCTTCTCTTTAAGGGAAGGTGCGTGCTTGTTTTCTCTTCCAGTTCCTGCTGCATCAATATCTCCTGTTACGCAAAGCAGGCGCGGATCACTTCGATGATGCGTTCCTGCTGCTCCGCGGTCATTTTATTGTCGCTCGGAAGGCAGAGTCCGCGGTCGAAAATGTCCATGCCGACATCCGCCGCCTCGCCCGCGATATAGGCATTCGTCCGGGCTCTGCCGTTTCCGTCGCGGACGACGAACGGATTCAGGCGGAAGATCGGCTGCATATGCATGGGCTTCCAGATCGGGCGGCCCTCCGCATTGATGCTGGAAATGGCTTCCAGAATCTCCGTCGGGCAGCTCTTGCCGTGCTCGGGAACATACAGCGCATCCCGCTCGCCCCGCACCTGTTTGCACATGGCGTCCTTATCGAGGATGATGCAGGAGAGCCAGTAGTTCGGCTCGCTGTTGGTGAAGTCAATCGGGTTCATCTGCACGGGCAGGCCTTCCAGCCCCTTTTTGTACCGTTCATAAATGGCTTTCTTCTGCGCGATATGCTTCTCCAGGTACGGAATCTGCCCGCGCACAACGCCCGCAATGACATTGCTCATGCGGTAGTTATAGCCGAGTTCCTCGTGCTGATACCATGAGGCGTTCTCTCTCGACTGCGTGGACCACTTGCGAACCTTGTTGGCCGCCTCCTCGCTATCCGTTAGGAGCATGCCGCCGGAGGAGCCGGTAATGACTTTATTGCCGTTAAAGGAAATAACATTGTATGCGCCGAAGGAGCCGGTCTGAACGCCCTTATACGATGCGCCGAAGGATTCCGCAGCGTCCTCCACAATGATGGCACCATGGCGGTCACAGACCGCGCGCAGTTCGTCCACCTTGCCAGGGGTGCCGTAAAGGTGCGCTACGACAACCAGCCTTATCTCCGGATACAGCTCGAAAGCCTTTTCCAGCGAAACCGGATCCATATTCCAGGTATCGTACTCCGTGTCGATAAACACAGGGGTGCCGCCCTCGTAAACGATCGGGTTTACCGTGGCGTCGAACGTCATGTCGCTCGCCGCGACGTACTTTCCGCAGAGCGCACCGGTGCCGGGCGCCGGCTTGCCGTAAAGGGTCTCGCCCGCCAGCTTTATGGCGAGATGCAGGGCCGATGTCCCGGAGGACAGGGCGACGGCATACCGCATGCCGATTTTCTCTGCGATCAACTTCTCCACTTCGTTGATGTTCTTGCCGACAGTAGACATCCAGTTGGTTTCATACGCCTCCGTGACATATTTCAGCTCGTCCCCGTGCATGGTGGGCGAGGACAGCCAGACCTTATTGTCAAACTTTTCAAAATGATTCGTAAAGTCAAACATCTTTCTTCTCCTTCACAGCAATTACACAACTAAACCGTCACACCGTGGCGTATTCTTCTGCCGTTTTTATCACATGGTAATTGGGGTCCGCGTCCTCCTGAATGAGCGAGAGAACCCGCTCCCGGACGTCCCCCTTCGGGGCATACAGCACTTCCCGGAGGCTCGCCAGTTTCTCCTGAATTTCCTCGGGGGTGTACATCTTCTGGTGACCGATGTAAATGAGGTCGTTGCTCGTTTTCTGAAGTCCTTCCGACTTCAGCAGCAGTTCTTCATACAGCTTCTCGCCGGGGCGGAGGCCGATGTACTCGACCTTGATATCCACATCGGGCTCCAGTCCGCTCAGACGGATGAGCTGCCGCGCCATATTGTCGATCTTGACGGGCTTGCCCATGTCCAGAATGAACACCTCGCCGCCCTCGGCAAAGGCTCCGGCCTGAAGGATGAGGGACACCGCCTCCGGGATCGTCATGAAGAAGCGGGTAACTCGCTTGTCGGTGACCGTCACCGGGCCGCCCGCGGCAATCTGCTTTTTAAAGAGCGGGATAACGCTGCCGTTGCTGCCCATCACGTTGCCAAAGCGAACGGCAATGTACTCCGTGCGGTACACCGCGTTCATGGACTGCACGACCATCTCGCACAGGCGCTTGGAAGCGCCCATCACGTTGGTGGGGTTCACGGCTTTGTCCGTGGAGATGAGGATGAAGAGTTTCGTGCCGTACTCCCCAGCCGCCTTCGCCACATTGTACGTGCCGAAAACGTTGTTCTTGATAGCCTCCGCCGGGCTATCCTCCATCAGGGGGACATGCTTATGCGCCGCGGCGTGGCACACCATGTCGGGATGGTACTTGGCAAAAAGGTCGTTTACGCGCCGCTCCTCCCGCACGGAGCCGATGAGCACCTCAAGATCGAGCTCAGGGTACTTGCGGATCAGCTCCTGCTGGATATCGTAAGCGTTGTTCTCGTAAATGTCAAAAATAATCAGCTTTCCGGGCTTGAGCGCCGCGATCTGGCGGCAAAGCTCGCTGCCGATGGAACCGCCGCCGCCCGTGACGAGGACGGTTTTTCCGAAGACCCGGCCGGAGATGACAGTATTGTCGGTATGTACCTGGGTCCTTCCGAGAAGATCCTCGATGCTGACATCCTTGATCTGGTTGATGAGCACATCCTCGTTGGCGAGCTGTGCCAGCGAGGGCATGATCTTCAGCTTTGCGCCGGTGCCGGTACAGATCTCCAGTATCTCGTTTCTCACCTGCGCGCTGGCCGAGGGGATGCAGAAGATGATCTCCTCGATCCCGTATTTCGTAACGGCGTCGGGAATGCACTCTCTTCCGCCGACGACCCGCACGCCGCGCACGAGGCGGCCGTGCTTGCTTATATCGTCGTCCACGGCGCAGACGACCTTATTGTGGGAGTATTCGCTGGAGTTGAGTTCCTTGATCGCCATGGCCGCGCCGCCGCCCGCGCCGATGACCATCGTGCGCTTCTGGGGGTGCTTGACAAATTTGCGGCCGCGGATCTTTTCCATGAACCATTGGATGACATATCTCGACGCGCACACAAAAATGAACAGGAAGATCGAGAAAAGGAAGAAGAAGCTCCGCGGGAGGCTCTTTCCGAAAAGGATGACCACCAGCATGTAAAAGCCGGAGCCGACGACGGATGCCAGGCCGACATCGGCCATCTCCTTGCCGCTGGCAAAGCGCCACATGCTGCTGTAAACACGAAAACAGAAGAAAGAAACGATGCAGACGATCGTGCCCGGGATCCACACGGACTGGATAACGCTCCAATACCCCTGTCTCATAAGCTCGGAAACGGAAAATTCAAAGCGCGCGAACAGGGCAAAAAACGCGGCGGCGTTGATAAGCGCGACATCCAGAAGAACATATAGAAGCGTCTTCCAATTGAACAGTTCGCGAATTTTCATGATACACATTCTCTCCGCTTTTGTGTTGAAAATTTATTTAAGAATGCTTTATCCAAGCTTTTTTATGGTCTCTTCCTGCTCATAAGTGTAAGCGAGTACGGCGCCGGCGGCGATGTAGGCAGCAACGCTGGGTACCGTCGACGTAGTAAAAAGCCCAATCTCCACAATATTGTAGGCAAATACGCCCACGCACATCAGCGCGAGAATCGAAACCGTCATGGGCGCGTCGGAATAAATGACCCGGATCACCCGCCTGCCGAGCAGAACGCAGAACGCCAGCACCAGCAGCAGTCCAGGAATTCCGGTCAGACACAGCACCTGTAAAAACACGTCGTGGAAGTGAGGCTGATTCCTATCCAAAACTTCATTGGAATACTTCATCACATCCCCTTCGAAACAGCCAATCAGCAGACGCAGCGGCTCTCTCTGCATGGTGTGAATGATGGACTTGTAAATCGCAAAACGGCCGGAATCTCTAAATCCGCGGCTATCTTCATAGGTAATGTCTTTTCCGTCGGACGATTTTTCTTCTCCGCTGTCCGCTGCCAGCAGCGCGGGCGAGAACGTATTCTCTCCCTGTTCCGTAAGACCGCAGCCATAGGCGAGGGAGGCTGCCCCAGCGCCGGAAGCGTCGGCTTCGCCGCCATTCTCCGGCTGCGTCTCCGGCGTTCCCTGCCGGATCACAGCGGAGGAAAGCATTTCCATCCCGTGCGCCGTAAGGTCAAAGCTCTTATACGCAAGCGGGACAATCAAGCCGAGCGCAAGTACCGTGCAGAGAAGCTTTTTGCCGACGGTTTTCGGCGAAGCACGCCGCAGCACCAGCACCAGTACCAAAAGCCCCGTGCACAGCGAGAAAGCAAGCATCGCGCTACGGCTGAATGTCATGGTCATTACCACATAGTTGAGCAGCCCCGCCAGGATAATGCCCACCCGGCAAGCCCGGTTTTTGGTGCGGCAGAACAGATACACCAGAAACACGATTCCCAGGAAATACCACATGCAGCCTATATTCGGATTTTTCCCGAGAATCCAAAGCCGGTAGTTTCCAAATTTGCAGAGAAACCAGCTTGTATGCGGAATGGGTATATCCGTTTTATGAAGGACTGCGTAAAGGCAGAACGTCGTGGTAATCGTGGAGAATGAAGCCGTAACGAGCGCTATACCGTCGAGAAAGCGCTCTCGATTCCGGCCATGAAGGATCAAACAGGCGGCCAGCGACGGATAGATGACGAGTGCATGCACGATGCTTGCCATGTCCTCCGGGAATGCCGGGCCGTGGGTGCGCCAATTTTCGATATAGGCTTTCACATCCCAGCGAAGGATGCGGGTAAAGAGCATCCAAAGTGCGAAGAGCAGCATGAGCTTCAGCTCAATCTTCTCGTTTCTGTACCGCGGCAGAAGGGCCGCCAGCAGCAAAAGCACGACGAACGGATAATAAATAACGGTCAGCTTTACCCAGAGCACGTTCATATATTGAAGATAAAGGAATGCATATGTCAAAAGGAGCGCCACGGCAAACCGCCGCTCGCTTCCCGCCGTGATTGTCTTCTCCCCAAGTCGTTTCATGCTTTGGATGCTCCTACGTTTTCGGTTCTGGTTTTATTCCAAAATGCCGATAATTTAACTAATTGATTATATACCGGATCCGTCATTTCAACAACCCCCTATTGTAACTTCAATGTGGAAATTTGCGTTTTTCCTGACGGGAATTGACGCTTTTCGCCTTATAAACACCTATGCCCGCGCTCATTTCAGGGTTGTGTTAAGATGTTGTTAAAACGGCACATTCGAAATTTCGGCAGGGTTTATTATAATACAAATTGTCGGTTTGGCAATTACAAAAAGTAAAAAAACGTCAAAGGCAAGCAAATTCCATCTGCCTTTGACGCTGTTTGTCTGTTGTACTGCGGTACCTCAGTCGAGAGCCGCGACCTGTTCGGCCATGGTCGCCACATCGCACTTCCCGGTGCGGATGGCCTCTAAAATGACCTCCGGCGAGGCCGGGACCTTATTGATGCGCACGCCGATGGCGCGGGAAACGGCGTTGAGGATCGCCGGGGTGATTGGCACGGTGGCGACCTCGCTCACACCCTTCGCGCCGTAAGGCCCGATGGGCTCCGGGTCCTCGATGAGGATGAGCTTATAGCGCGGCGAATCCTCCGCCTTGGGGAGTCCCATCTGGCCGTAGAGCTTTTTGACCGGGTAGCCATTCTTTGTCGGGTGGCCCTCGGTCAGGGCGTATCCCTGCCCCATCGACACGCTGCCCTGCATCTGCCCTTCAATGATGCGCGGGTTGAGCGCACGGCCAACGTCGTGCGCAGCGATGACCTTGAGAAGCTTTACTTTGCCCGTGGCGGTATCCACCTCGACGATCGCCGCCTGCGTCGCATAGGCGTAGGCCGGGAAGTTGCGGTACTTCACGCCCTTCTCTTCCGCGCCTTTAAAGTTGCCGATGGCGAAACACTCTGGCGCACGGAAGTAATATTCCGCGTACCGGCTCTCGCCCGGCTGCGGCGGATTCTTATCCAGTTCCTCCTGCAAATGGCGGCACGCCTCGTACACCGCGCGGCCGTCGCAAAGCGTCTGGCGCTCGGACACGCTCTCTCCGGTCGGGATCGTAATGTCTGTATCCCCAATGACGATGTCGATGTCCTTCATATCCATGCGGAGCGTTTCCGCGGCGATCTGCACCATGGCAGTACGGAACCCCTGCCCCATATCCGTGCCGGAGACGATCATGTGCAGCTTCCTGTCGCCGTCGAGCGTGAGCTTGCACGCGCCGTCATCGATGAATATGCCCTTGCCGACGCCGGAGTTTTTAAATCCGGATGCGACACCCCAGCCGAGAACCTTCGAGCCGTTCGGGTATTGACCCTCGTATTCCTTCAGCGCCTCTTTGACCGCCCTTTCACACAGGTCGATCGTATCGTGCATGCCCATACTGCTCTCGAGCAATTCGCCGCCGACGGAGTAGCTGCCCGGATATACGGCGTTGCGCCGCCGCAGCTCAAAGGGGTCGATGCCGAGCTTTTCGGCCATTTCGTCGAGCGCCGTTTCAATGGAGATCGCGGCCTGATTGATGCCGTAGCCGCGGAACGCGCCGCCCTGCAAATTGTTATCCCGGATGCAGCGGGCATCCACGCGGACGTTCGGGATGATGTACGGTCCGCCGGACATCAGGCAGCCGGTCATCAGCGTGCCGTAGCTCTCCGCTTCGTAGGGGCCGCCGTCGGAGAACATGAAGCTGTCAAGATACCGGAACTTGCCGTCCTTGGAAAATCCGATCTCATAATCGGTGTGGTAGCCGTGGCGGCGGGTCGTAACAATCATGTCCTCCTGCCGCGTGAGTGTGACCTTGACGGGCTTATCGCAGCAGAGCGCCGCGACCGCCGCAGGCGCTTCGAGGAACGAATCGCATTTTTTGCCGAAGCCGCCGCCGAGCGGCGTCGCCACAACGCGGATGTTCTCTTCGTCCATAGCGAGATTTTTGGCGAGCATCCGGCGCACCTCAAAAGGCGCCTGTGTGCAGGCGTACACCGTGACCTTGCCGTCCTTTGCATACCCAATAGCAGAGACCGGCTCCATGCACACGTGGTCCTGCGGCTGGATCTCCTTGGAGACGCGCACCTTTACGATCTCCGGGTCGGCCTTACATTTTTCCACATCGCCGGTCTCACGGCCGGTGCGGACGATATAGCTGTCCGCCTTCACGCCCTCTGCCATCGTGTAAATGCCGGGGAGCTCCGTACAATCAATCTTCACGAGCTTGACCGCGGCGCGGGCGTGCTCCGGCGTGTCGGCGACGACCATCGCGACAAAATCGCCGAGGAAACGCACCTCGTCTGAGCAAAACACCGGCTGGTCGGGCGTCCATGTACCGATCTTGTTGAGCCCCGGCACGTCCTTATGCGTTACGATGCGCACGACGCCGGGCGCTTGTTCCGCTGCCGTGTAATCCACAGCGTTGATGCGCGCGTGCGGCACGGGGGCAAAGACAAACGCGCCGTGGAGCATCGTATCCTCGCCGAACTCATCGGCCTCGTAATCGTCGCAGTATTTGAGCGTCCCGGCAGTCTTGGCAAGGCCGTCCACATCCCAGACGCTCCGCCCGACGAAGCGCCCCTCGATCTCCGGGACGATCTGCCCCTTACCGGTGACGATCTCGGTCAGATCGTTCACCTGCACGGCGGCGAGCGGCACATCCTCGCCGCGCAGACGCGCCGCGGCGAGCTTCACGCCCTCAATGATCTTTACATAGCCCGTACAGCGGCAGTAGTTGTGCTTCAGGCCGTCGTAAATGTCCTCGTCGAGCGGGTTTCGGATCTTGAGCAGCAGCGCTTTCGCCGCCATGACCATGCCTGGCGTACAGAAGCCGCACTGCACCGCGCCCGCATCCAGAAAGGAGCGCTGGATAACTTGCAGCATTTCATCGTTCGGGAGATTTTCGATCGTCTCCACGCTCTTTCCGGCAAGCGTTTTGAGAAGTGTCACGCAGGAACGGGCAAGGATACCGTCGATAAGCACGCTGCAAGCCCCGCAATGCCCGGTGGAACAGCCTTCCTTGCTGCCCTTCATGCATGCAACGCCGCGCAGATACTTCAAAAGCGTCATGCGCCCCTCGTATTCCGCCGTGATCTCTTTGCCGTTCAGAATAAATGTTACGTTTTCCATACGCCTTCCCTCTCCTGCACCGGAGCCTAGGTTATTCTCTTTACAGAATAATTAGTTTCCTCGGAAACAAGTTTCTATCTGCATTATACCGGGCCGCCGGGATTTGTCAAGCGTTGATTGACAGACGGCGCACTCGCGGATAAAATAAAAGCAGTTTACGAGAAAGGAAATGTCTCCGATGGATCGAAGCGAAGAGCTTTTGCAGCTCGTGCTGGAATACACCAACCTCTCGGATGAGACGGATAAGCTCCACAGCCGCGACAATCTCTCCGGCTACGATAATTCGGAACTGAACTGTCTGGACGCCATCGGGCGCATAGAGCACCCGAATGTTACAGCGCTGGCCGAGAAAATGCGCATGACAAAAGGTGCGATCAGCAAAATTTTGCGCAAGCTCTCGGACAAAGGCGCGGTGGAGCCGTATCAGCTCGGCGCAAACCGGCAAAAGGTGTTTTACCGGCTAACTGACGCTGGGATGGTTCTTTTTGACGCGCACCGCGAGCGCCACCGCGGCTGGGAAGAGCGCGAGCTTTCGTTCTTCCGTTCCCTGAGCGAGGAAGAGCAGTCCGCAGCTATACGGTTTTTCACGGATTACAATACTGATCTCCGCACGCGGCTGGGAAAGGAATAACACTATATGACAAAAGAGAGATGGGTTCAATTCCCATCTCTCTTTCGCGTTTTATGGGTTAAAAATGCCGTACATCTGTTTGTATTGCAGCACGCGGTAGACGCTCTCGTTGAGGCGCGCCTCCGATATCGTGCCGTTTTCCACGGCAGTAACCACGGCGTCGAACGCCTCGGAGAGTACCTCCGGCATGAGGACGATATCCACGCCTGCCAGAATGGCGGCAACGGCAGCGTCGCCGGACGAGTAAGCGTCCGTTACGCCGTGCATCGCCATGGAATCGGTGATCACAAGCCCCGTAAAGCCCAGTTCGCCGCGAAGGTATCCGGTGATCATAGTACCGGAAAGGCTCGCGGGCGTGAGATCGCCGGTGACGTTCGGCGCGGCGATATGCCCTACCATGACGGCACAGCCGGTGAGGTCGTTTGCGCTGTAGGGAATCCATTCGCACGCGGCGAGCTCGTCGTGCGTTTTGTATGTCACGGCAAGGCCGTTGTGGCTATCCTCGGCGGTGTCGCCGTGGCCGGGAAAGTGCTTATATACCGGCAGAACGCCCTGCGAGGCAAGTCCCTGCGCGCACGCGCCAGCCATCGCCGCGGCGGTGTAGGCATCCGTAGAGAACGCGCGGCTGCCGATGACGGTGTTGGCCGGATTCGTATACACATCCGCCACGGGCGCGAAGTCCACGGTGAAGCCGTAATCGGCGAGATACGCGCCGATCGTTTGCCCCATGCTCTCGGCATCCGATGCATTTCCCGACGCGCCCACGGCAGCGGCGCTCTCATACTTGGGAAGACCGAAAGCGGCGTTATTGGCGAGCCGCGCAACAAGACCGCCCTCCTCGTCCACGCCGAGGAACATCGGCACCGCGGCAGCATCGCGAAGCTCCGCGGTGAATGTACGGAGCGTTTCGGGATCGGAGATGTTTTTCCCGAAGATTGCCACACCGCCGACCGGATACGCCGCGAGCACCGAGCGCATACCGTCCGTCAGCGTTTTCACGCCTTCTGTCTCCGAGGAGTTGATCTGCCCCGGCGACTGCGATGCATCCAACGCATCCGGGCGGATGAAAAAGAGCTGGCCAACCTTTTCGCGCAGCGTCATGGTATCCATATAGCGCTCGATGGCGTCGCCCTCTCCCGGGGATGCTGTCTCTGCCGGGGCCGGCGATGCGCTTGCCGGTTCGGGTGTGGCCGTCGGTTCCGGCGTTGCCGTGGGTTGTGGCGTGGCGGTCGGCTGCGGTGTTGCGGTATTTTCCGGCGTCGGGTAGCCGGACACAGCAGACGGCTTACCACAACCGCCCAGCGAAAGAAGCAGCGCAAGACAGGCCACCACCGCGCCAAAGCGCCTCCGGTTTTTTTTACGCATTTTTCTCACATCCATAGGTTTTTCGCGCGACGCCGAGCTCTTCGTTCGCTGCAATCACGTATACACGCACTTTGGAACGTTTTTTCGAGATGCGCCGGTCGCCCTTCTCCTTTGTGTTGCGGCGTGCGGAAAGCCGAACGCCCATGTGTTCAAGCCGCTCGCACACCATTTTGCGGATAACGGCAGAGTTTTCGCCGATGCCGCCGGTGAATGCGAGGCAATCCAGCCCGCCAAGCTCGGCGGCGAACGCGCCAATATACCGGACGATGCCGGTGACATATGTGTCTACGGCGAGCTTGGCACGTTCGTTTCCGGCTTCCGCCGCCTCCAGCACGTAGCGAAGATCGCCGCTCACGCCGGAAATGCCCTTAAGTCCGCCGTCCTTCGTCATACCGCGCTCGATCTCCTCATCGGAGAGCCCCTGTGCGCGGAGATAGTACACGATATCCGCGTCCATCGCGCCGACGCGGTTGTTGTGGATGAGACCGGTTTGCAGCGTGAGGCCAAAGCTGCTGTCGCGGCTTTCGTCATTTTCGATGGCACAGATCGAACCGCTGCCGCCGAGATGGCAGGAAACGGCACGGTACTTTTTTCCTTCCCACTCGTTGAGCAGCGATGCCACATACGAGTGCGACGCGCCGTGGTATCCCATGCGGCGCACGCCGTATTTCTCCATCCACTCATACGGCACGCCGTACACGCACCGTTCCAGCGGGATCGTTCGGTGGAAGTCCGTTTCAAACGCACCGACAAACATCGCCTCCGGGAGAACGCCGCGCAGCGCCTCGATGGCCGCGAGATACGGTCCGTTGTGCGCAGGGGCTGCGGCATACATTTCGCGCATTCCCTGCAATACAGGCTCGGTCAGCTCATGCACACCGTAGTATCCGCGGCTGAGCACGGTTTTGAAACCAACGCGCTCAATATCCGCAATGGAGACAATCGCGCCGCGCTCGCCATCCGTCAAATCGCTAAGGAAGCGCCGGATGCCGGTTTCGTAGTCCGGGACGGACTGCTTTTCCTCGCGCAGAGATACGCCGCGAGAGGCGTTATCGTATTTATAGATTGCGTCGTCTGTGCTGCCGACGCGCTCCACTCCGCCGGAGGCGAGCACCTCTTCGGCGGGCATATCGTAGAGCTTGAATTTAAGAGAGGTGCTTCCGGCATTGCAGATGAGTATTTTCATGGTGTTTGGCTCCTCTTTTTATTATGCCCCATATTTTACCATGGATCCTCTTATTAGCATAGACGGTGTTTCTCCCCGTTTGGTTCCCGAATATACGAAAATCGGCGCAGCCCTGCAAACAGGCTGCGCCGTTTCTCTTGTTTGTGTGCGGGAATTACACCAGCTCGATGACCGCCATCTCCGCGGCGTCGCCCTTGCGGGTGCCGATGCGGGTGATGCGGGTGTAGCCGCCGGTGCGCTCCTTGTACTTGGGAGCGATCTCGTCGAAGGTGCGCTTGGCGATGTCCTCGCGGGTGATGAAGGAGCACGCCTGGCGATAATTGCTCAGGCCGCCTTCCTTGCCGAGGGTGATCATCTTCTCAGCGAGAGGAGCGATCTCCTTGGCGCGGGTAACCGTGGTCTCCATCCGTCCCTTGTCCAGGAAGTCCGTGACCTGCTGGCGGAGCATTGCCATGCGCTGATCGGTAGTCTTACCGAGTTTTCTGTTAGCAGGCATTGTTATTTCCTCCTATTTACTGGTTGTTGTCGTCGCTGGCCAGGGACAATCCCATCATGGCGAGCTTGTGCTCGACCTCTTCGAGAGATTTGCGGCCCAGGTTGCGGACCTTGATCATCTCGTCCTGAGTTTTGGAGATGAGGTCCTCGACGGTGTTGATGTTTGCGCGCTTGAGGCAGTTGAAGCTGCGGACCGAGAGGTCCAGCTCCTCGATCGTCATTTCCAGCACCTTGTCCTGCTGCTGCGGCTCGCGCTCCTTGACCGTGACGGTTCCGCCGGCGGCGTCCGAAAGGTCGGTGAAGAGCGTGAAGTGGTCGCAGAGAATCTTGGCGCCCAGCGAAACGGCGTCACGCGCCGTGATCGTCTTGTCCGTCCACACTTCGATAGTCAGCTTGTCGTAGTCCACCTGGTTGCCCACGCGGGTGTTCTCGACGGAGTAGTTGACCTTCAGCACGGGGGAGTAGATCGAGTCAACGGGGATGGTGCCGATGATGGGCTGTGCCGGCTTGTTGTGCTCAGCCGTGACATAGCCGCGGCCGTGCCCAACGGTCAGCTCCATGGAAAGAGAGCCGTCCGGACCCAGCGTAGCAATGTGATGCTCGGGATTGAGGATCTCAACCTCCGCGTCCGTCTTGATGTCGCCGGCGGTGACTTCGCCCTCGCCGGAGGCTTCAATGTAGACGGTCTTGGGAGTGTCGCAATGCAGACGGGCAATGATGCCCTTGACGTTGAGAACAATCTCGGTCACATCCTCGGTCACGCCGGGGATGGTGGAAAATTCATGCTGGATGCCGGCGATCTTAATCTTCGTGACCGCCGTTCCGGGCAGGGAGGAGAGGAGAACACGCCGCAGGGAGTTGCCCAAGGTCGTGCCATAGCCGCGCTCCAGAGGTTCGACAATGAATTTGCCGTAGGATGCTTCCGCCGGAGTTTCGATGCACTCGATACGCGGCTTTTCTATTTCGATCATGTAGTACCCTCCTTTAGATGTCGGCGCCGTTGGATCGGCGCCGCAGATGTGTCAGCTTACCAATCGGACGGGGGTATTACTTGGAGTACAGCTCGACGATGAGGTGCTCCTCGATCGGAAGGTCGATATCGTCGCGCTCGGGCACGCCGACGACCTTGGCAACCATGTTGTTGGCATCGTACTCCAGCCACTTCGGCGGCTGACGGAAGGCATTGGCTTCGACGCTGGACTTGATCTTTTCCAGGCTGCGGCTGCTGTCCTTCAGCGTGATGACCATACCCGGCTTCACGAGGTAGCTGGGGATGTTGACCTTGCGGCCGTTCACGGTGAAGTGGCCGTGCGTCACGAGCTGGCGCGCCTCGGCGCGGCTCATAGCAAAGCCCAGACGGTAGATCACGTTGTCCAGACGGCTCTCCAGGATGGCGAGCAGGTTCTGGCCGGCCTGGCCGGGACGGCGCTCCGCGAGCTCATAGTAGCCGCGGAACTGCTTCTCGAGCACACCGTAGTATCTCTTGGCTTTCTGCTTCTCACGCAGCTGCAGACCATACTCGGAGTTCTTGCTGCGGCCCTGGCCGTGCTGGCCGGGGTTGCCGCTGCGGCACTCCATGGCGCACTTGCCGGTGTAGCATCTGTCGCCCTTCAGAAAGAGCTTCTGGCCCTCGCGGCGGCACTGCCGGCAGACGGCCTCAGTATATCTTGCCATTACTCTTACCTCCTTTGATCAGACGCGGCGACGCTTGGGCGGACGGCATCCGTTGTGGGGGATGGGGGTCACGTCCTTGATCATCGTCACTTCGAGACCGGCGGTCTGGAGCGCGCGGATGGCCGCTTCGCGTCCCGAACCGGGGCCCTTGACAAACACTTCCACGGACTTCAGGCCGTGCTCCATAGCAGCGCGGGAAGCCGTTTCAGCGGCGGTCTGCGCGGCAAACGGGGTGCTCTTGCGGCTGCCCCGGAAGCCCATGCCGCCGGCGGAGGCCCAGGAAATGGCGTTGCCCTGGGTGTCGGTGATGGTCACCATGGTGTTGTTGAAGGAAGAGCTGATATGCACCTGGCCCTTCTCGATATTTTTCCGCTCTCTGCGGCGGGTACGGACTTTCTTGCCCTTCTGTGCGGTAGCCATAGTATCAGTTTCCCTCCCTTACTTCTTTTTGTTCGCGATGGTGCGCTTCGGGCCCTTGCGGGTACGAGCGTTGGTCTTGCTGCGCTGGCCGCGCACGGGGAGACCCTTGCGGTGGCGCAGGCCACGGTAAGAACCGATCTCGGTCAGGTTCTTGATGTTCAGAGCCACCTGACGGCGAAGGTCGCCTTCCACGATGAACTCTTTGTCGATGCACTCACGGATACGCGCTTCTTCCTCGTCGGAAAGGTCGCGCACGCGGGTGTCAGGGTTGATTCCGGTCTCTTCGAGAATTCTCTTCGCGCTCGTTCTGCCGATACCGAAAACGTAGGTCAGACCGATCTCGATTCTCTTGTCTCTGGGCAGGTCAACGCCGGCAATTCGTGCCATGTTTTGCAATCATTCCTTTCAATGATTTTATGCCATGTCTGGGGGTGGTTCGGGCCTATGGCATAATGAAGGCCGACCCCAAAAGGGCAGTAAAGAATTATGCCCTTTCTTTCGGATTTCTTATCTGCGATTGATCCGCCGTAGGGCAAATCTCAGCCCTGGCGCTGCTTGTGCTTGGGGTTCTCGCAGATGCACATAACTTTACCCTTGCGCTTGATGATCTTGCACTTCTCGCACATGGGCTTCACACTGGGACGCACTTTCATGGTTTATCCTCCTTCGTGTCGCACTGTTGGAGTTCGTATTACTTGGACCGCCAGGTGATGCGGCCGCGGGTCAGATCGTAAGGACTCATCTGTACCGTGACCTTGTCGCCGGGCAGGATGCGGATGAAATTCATGCGGAGCTTGCCGGAGATATGGGCAAGAATGGTGTGCCCGTTGCCGATGTCCACCCGGAAAGAGGTGTTCGGCAGGGATTCCACGACTGTGCCCTCCAGCTCGATAACGTCGTCTTTCGCCATATAAGTCCCTCCTTAAATGTCGTCGGCGATGGTCAGGATTTCCGGCTCGCCGTCTGTGATGAGAATGGTGTTCTCATAATGGGCGGACAGAGTGCCGTCCACGGTGACGACCGTCCAGTCGTTGGACAGCACGCGCACCGCCGGTCCGCCGGCGTTGATCATCGGCTCAATGGCCAACGTCATGCCGGGCAGGAGCCGGGGATTGGCTCTGTGATCGCCCCGCGGGGGAACATAGTTCGGGACTTCCGGATCCTCGTGCATTTTCGTGCCGATGCCGTGGCCGACATAGTCGCGCACGACGCCGCAGCCGTGGCTTTCCGCGTACTGCTGCACCGCGGCGGAGATGTCGTACAGACGTCCGCCCGCACGGGCATGCTTCAGTCCTTCAAAGAAGCTCTGCCGCGTAATGCGGATGAGCTCCATTGCTTCCGGCGATACCTCCCCGACCGGGAAGGTGCCGGCGCAGTCTCCCACATAGCCCTTGTAGGTGGCTCCCACGTCGATGGAGACGATGTCTCCGTTTCGCACGATGCGCTTTCCGGGAATGCCGTGGATGACCTCGTCGTTCACGGAAATGCACGCGCTCTTCGGGAAGCCGCCGTAGCCGAGAAATGTCGGCGTGGCTCCACAGGACAGGATGAACTTATGGATCTCTTTGTTGATCTCTTCGGTGGTTACGCCGTCTCGCAGCATCTGCCGCCCGACGCTTCGGGCAGCCGCCGTGATTTTTCCGGCTTCGCGCATCCGCTCGATCTCTCGCTGTGACTTGATCGTAATCATCATTCACCAATCCCCAGAGAGCGGAAAATCTCGCGGCTGACATCTTCGATGCTGCCGACATTTTCCACGGTGCGGAGCAGCCCCAGCTTTTCATAAAAGCCCTTGAGCGGCTCGGTCTGTTCATGGTAGATATGCAGGCGGTCGCGCACAGTCTCGGGCGCGTCGTCCGGACGGACGATGAGCGCCGTGCCGCACGTATCGCAGATCCCCTCCTGCTTCGGCGGGTTCACGCGGACGTGGTACGTCGCACCGCAGCGGGGGCAGACGCGCCGCCCCGCCATGCGCTCAACGATATCCTCGTCGGAAACCTCGAGGGAGAGCACGCCGTCCAGCTCAATGCCATGGGCGATAAGCGCTTCCGCCTGAGGGATCGTACGGGGCATGCCGTCGAGAATGAATCCGTTGGCACAGTCGCTCTGCGCAAGACGTTCCTGCACGATTTCGATGATTACGTCGTCCGGCACGAGCTGACCCTTGTCGATGTACGACTTGGCCGCGAGTCCCACGCTCGTGCCATCGTGGATGGCAGAGCGCAGGATATTGCCGGTCGAAATGGTGGGGACACCCAATTTACGGGAGAGGATGTCCGACTGGGTCCCCTTTCCAGCGCCGGGGGCGCCCAGCAAAGTAAGCTTCATGACAGGATCTCCTTATTCAAGGAAGCCCTTGTAGTGGCGCATGAGCATCTGGCTCTCGAGAGCCTGCACCGTTTCGATGGCAACGCCGACCACGATGATGATCGAGGTGCCGCCGAGGGAAATGCCCGTGTTCGCAGCGGCCTCGGAGCAGGCGCTGATGATGATGGGCACGCAGGCGATGATACCGAGATAGATGGCGCCGAACAGGGTAACCTTGTTCAGGACCTTCTGAATGAACTCGCTGGTCGGCTTGCCGGGACGGTAGCCGGGGATAAATCCGCCGTTCTTCTTCAGGTTGTTCGCAACTTCCACGGGGTTGAACTGAATCGTCGCATAGAAGTAAGCGAAGAAGAGGATCAGCAGGAAGTACACGATCGCGTAGGGGATCGTGTTGCTGTCAAACGTGCGCATAAACCAGCTGTCCTGGCTGCCGCCGCAGAGCAGAATGATCGTGGGAGGCAGGGACGCGATGGACTGCGCAAAGATGATCGGCAGCACGCCGGACATGTTGACCTTCATCGGCAGGTACGTAGCCTGGCCGCCGTACATCTTGCGGCCGACGACGCGCTTGGCGTACTGGACCGGGATGCGGCGCTCGGCATCGTTGACGATGACGATCAGCACGATCATGGCGAGAGCGCCGATCAGCATGAGGATCGTGGCGACCCAGGAGAGGTCGTGGTTGATCGCCTTGCTGACGAGATTGCCGAGGCTCTGCGGGAAGCGGCTGACGATGCTCGCGAACAGGATGATGGAGATACCGTTTCCGATGCCGAATTCGGTGATCTGCTCACCCAGCCACATGACGAGCGCGGAGCCCGCGGTGAACGTCATCACGATGACGATGGCCGCCCAAACGGCGGGAGCGTCGGACACGATGATGCCGTTGCGGCTCATGAGCACGTAGTAGCCGTAGCCCTGGAGAAGGCCGATGCCGACCGTAGAGTAACGGGTGATGGCAGCGATCTTCTTTTTGCCCTCTTCGCCGCCCTCTTTGCTCAGCCGCTCGAGCGCCGGGATGGCGATGCAGAGCAGCTGGATGATGATGGAGGCGTTGATGTAGGGCTGAATGCTCAGCGCGAAGATGGTAGCCATGGAGAACGCGCCGCCGGACATCGTGTTATAAAGTCCGAGGACGGTGTTCTTCAGCTGCGCGAAGTAGGTCGCAAGAATGTTGGTGTCCACATAAGGCACGGGCACGGCATTGCCGAGCCGGTAGAGAAGAACGATGAACAGCGTGAAGAGGATCTTCCGGCGCAGCTCAGGGATCTTCCATGCGTTACGGAATGTCTGGACCACCTTACACCACCTCGGCCTTTCCTCCGGCGGCTTCGATCTTCTCCTTGGCGCTGGCCGAGAAGGCACTGGCCTTAACGGTGAGCTTCTTGGTGAGCTCGCCGTTGCCGAGGATCTTCACGCCGTAGACACACTTGGACAGGATGCCCTCGGCCAGAAGGACGTTGGCGTCAACAATGGCGCCGTCCTCAAAGTGGTTGAGAGCAGAGACGTTGATGGACTCGAGGGGCTTGGCAAAGATGTTGTTGAAGCCGCGCTTCGGGATGCGGCGGGCCAGAGGCATCTGGCCGCCTTCAAATCCGATGCGGACGCCGCCGCCGGAGCGAGCTTTCTGGCCCTTGTGACCCCGGCCGCCGGTCTTGCCGTTGCCGGTGCCGATGCCTCTTCCCTTGCGCTTGGCAACGTGGGTGCTGCCGGCGGCGGGAGAAAGTTCATTCATAAACATACGTTGGGCCTCCTTATTCTTCCGTGACCTTCAGCAGATAGCCGATCTGGGCGATCTTGCCGCGGGTCTGGGGGTTGTCAGGCTGGGTCGTCTCGTTGCCGATCTTGTAAAGACCCAGGGAGTTGGCAGTGGCAATGTGTTTGTCCAGTCTGCCGTTCAGGCTCTTGACGAGCTTGATCTTCAGAGTTGCCATACCGTTATCCTCCTTACGCCTTCAGCTCGTCGGCCGACTTGCCACGGTAAACGGCGACCTGCTCGGCGTTGCGCAGAGACAGGAGACCCTCCATGGTAGCGGAGACGACGTTGTTGGGATTGTTGGAGCGCAGGCTCTTGGCACGGATGTCCTTGATGCCGGCAGCTTCCATCACGGCACGCACAGCGCCGCCGGCGATGATGCCGGTACCGGGGGCGGCGGGCTTGAGCAGCACGCGGCCGGCGCCGAAAGCGCCGAGGACTTCGTGCGGGATCGTGGTGCCCGTCAGCGTGACGGTGTGCATG
>CAVIVK010000137.1:0-1143 GCA_963645975.1 Bifidobacteriaceae bacterium
GCGCGAGCGCTGCGAGCTGCCGGAGGGCGAGGTGCAATTTCTCGTCGGCGGCACGCAGGTCAACCGCACCGTAATCGCCTCGCTCCTGCGTCCCCATCAGGGCGCCGTTGCGGCGGACACCGGCCACATTGCCGTGCATGAGACCGGCGCAATCGAAAACTCCGGCCACAAGGTGCTGACTGTGCCGCACAAAGACGGCAAGATTACCGCCGAGCAGGTCGAGGAGCTTTGCCGCGCGCACTACGCGGACGCGAGCTTTGAGCACACGGTGCAGCCGGGCATGGTGTATATCTCGAACCCTTCGGAATACGGTACCGTATATACCCGCAATGAGCTGGAAGCGCTCTACGCCACATGCAAGGCGCGCCATCTCCCGCTCTTTATTGACGGCGCGCGTCTCGGCGCGGCGCTCCACAGCCCGGTGTGCGACTATACGCTTGCGGACATGGCGCGCATGTGCGATGTGTTCACGATCGGCGGCACGAAAATGGGTCTTCTCTTTGGCGAAGCAGCGGTGTTCTCCGCGCCGGAGCTTGCCAAGGATTTCCGCTACTTCGTCAAGCAGAACGGCGGCATGCTGGCCAAGGGCCGTCTGCTCGGCGTGCAGTTTTACGCGGCTTTCAAGGACGGGCTCTATGACCGCATCGGCGCGGAGGAGGTGCGTCTCGCGCTGCGCCTGCGTGACGGTTTCCGCGCCCGCGGCTGGACGTTCCTGATCGAGTCCCCCTCCAACCAGCAATTCCCCATCCTGCCGGACACGCTCATTGAGCGGCTTGCGCCCGAGTTTTCGTGCAGCCACATTCAGTCTCTCCCCGACGGCATGAGCGCGGTGCGCTTCTGCACGAGCTGGGCGACGACCGACGCCGACATCGACGCGCTGCTCGACGCCGTTCCCATCAACGCCTGAACCGATACATAACAATACGATTGCCCCGCCCGGATCATTTTTTCGGGCGGGGCAGCTGTCAATAAGAAAAGTTGCGCGATAGTTGGTGGCGCAACCGGCGGCGGGATGCTATATTGGCGGCAAAAAGGAGGTTATTTTATGAAAATTTCCATTCTTATGACTGTCCTGTCGCTTCTGATCCTCGCGTCGATTAACAAGGACCCACGCGGTTCTGCCGGGCGGAAATGCCCTCATAC
>CAVIVK010000137.1:1153-2613 GCA_963645975.1 Bifidobacteriaceae bacterium
GCTTTTTGTTTTTGGGTTTTCTGCGTTATTATGCTATAATATGTTCGATGCTGTTGAACAGGAGTGAACGCTATGGGATTGTTGGAATTATTTCATCGAAAGAAGCAAAATGCCGAGGCAAACAATGCTCCGTCTGCGCCGATCGATATCCGAAAGGCGTTTGAGGCAAATCTAAAATACATTTCCGACACCGAAAAAGATGTTGATGTTATAAAACGGCAGTTTAGCGTCGATTGACAAGGGCAATGGCGACCCGATGTCCGACGCCGCCTGGGAGTGGGCCGCCGGCCTCGTCGAAAACCTCGACGGTGTCAGCCTCACGAGCTCCTCGCAGGTCTACAAGGGCGTTGCCGAGGGCGAGTATATTGTTGGCCTGACCTGGGAAGACCCTGCTGCAGCGTACGTCCGTGACGGCGTTGCCGTTAAGGTCGTGTTCCCGGAAGAGGGCGCTCTGATGTCCGGTCAGTGCGTGTCCATCATCAAGGGCGCTCCGCACATGGAGAATGCCAAGAAGTTTGTGGACTACATGCTCAGCGAGACCTGCCAGAACTACGTCGGCCAGAACCTCACGGTTCGTCCGCTCCGCCAGAACGTCCAACTCAACGACAGCCTGACGCCGTGGAGCGAAATCACCCGTCTGGAGACCTATGACGGCGTGTGGGTCGCCGCCAACAAGTCGGCCATCACCGAGAAATACAGCGAGTGCCTCGAAAACGCGGGCTAAAGACATAAGGAACCATCCCGTGCGGGTCTGCGGCCGTGCGCCGCAGACCCGCATTCTACAAAGAATCTCGCAGAGAAAGGGAACTGAAACGATGGGAGCCACCATTACCATTGAAAACGCCGTCAAGCGCTACGGCAACGATACGATCATCAACGGCCTGTCTCTGGAAGTCAAGCCGGGCGAATTTTTCACGCTGCTGGGACCCTCCGGCTGCGGCAAAACAACGCTTCTCCGCATGATCATCGGATTCAACTCCATCGAAGGCGGCACGTTTAAGATCAACGACCGCGTCATCAACGATATCCCCACCAACAAGCGGAACATTGGCATGGTGTTCCAGAATTATGCGGTATTCCCGCACATGAATGTATTTGATAACGTGGCCTTCGGCCTGCGCAACCGCAAGCTGCCGAAGGATGAAATAGAACGCAAAGTCAACAGCATTCTCAAAGTTGTCAAGATCGACCATCTCAAGGATCGCATGCCGGCCAACCTCTCCGGCGGCCAGCAGCAGCGCGTGGCGCTTGCCCGCGCCATCGTCATCGAGCCGGAGGTTCTGCTGATGGACGAGCCGCTTTCAAACCTGGACGCGAAGCTGCGCGTGGAAATGCGCAACGCCATCAAGCGCATCCAGCAGCAGTTCGGCATCACGACCGTGTACGTCACCCACGATCAGGAGGAGGCTCTCGCGGTCTCCGACCGGATCGCCGTCATGGACGGCGGCGTCATCCAGCAG
>CAVIVK010000138.1:0-4726 GCA_963645975.1 Bifidobacteriaceae bacterium
GCTCTACGGCATTGACACTACCCAGCGCGGCCGCGCAGGGAAAAAGCCGGATAAGGTGCTGTATGCGCCGTGGAACGGCGCGCCCATGGCCGGGACAATGGAGCTTTCCCTCGGCGGGAAGGACATTACCCTCTCACGCTCGACGAGCCTGGCGGGCGCGCCCATGCGTGCATTCTCCGCTGTATATACGCGCTCCGGCCAACCGGTGCCGGGATTGACGGGGGAAAATGCCGGAGAAACGCTCGCCGGCGCGTCGCTCCCGGTATTTGAGCGGACGGCGTTCATTGGGCCGGCGGGGCTTGGCGTGCAGCAGGGAGCGGAGCTGGAGCGCAAGATCACATCCCTCGTTACGGCGGGGGAGGAGGTTGGCTCGTTTTCCGAGGCGTCGGCGCGGCTGCGCGCCCTCCAGCGAAAGTGCCGCTACCGAAATAGCGGTCGTCTCCCGGAGCTGGAAGCGGAAATGGCGTCGCTGAAAGAAAAACTTGCCGTTATGGAAGAAACCGCTGATGTGCTAACCCGGGCGGAGGAGGCGGCGGAAAACGCGCATCTTCATGCGGCAAATGCCCGGAAAAGCCTTGCCGGAGCACAGGGAAAGCGGCAAGAAGAGGTAAAGAACCGTCTGGAAGCCTGCCGCACCGAGCGGGAGAAGGCCGAAAACGAGGCCGCACGGCGTGAGAGCGCCGCAGATGCCGCAGAAGCGACGCTTCGCGCCGGGATCTTTTGCGGCGCTGAACCGGATGAGACCGCGTCGGAGCGCGCCCGTGCCGATGAGCGCCGGGCGAAAAAGGCGGAGCGCACCGCAAACGCTCCCAAGCCGGGGCTTTGGATATGGATACTTTTTCTGCTCGCTGCCGGCGGCTTTGCCGCTGCAGGATTTGTCCGGCGTGAGTTTTGGCTCGGAACGCTCCTGACGCTTCTCGTGCTTGCGGTGCTCGGCATCGTATCCGTTTTCCGCTCGCGTGAGCGCGCCAATGCCCGGCGCGTGCTCGGAGAGATCCTTGCGCAGTATGATGCGGAAACGCCGGAGGATATTCCAGAGCGTTTTGCGGCGTATGCCGCAGAATGGGAGGAGACGGAGGCGCTCATCTTCGCCGCGGAGGAAGAGCGCGAGCGTGCCCGAAGCCTTGCCAGAGAGGAGCTGCAGCTCCATGAGGAGTTTACGGAACTTCTTAGCGGCGATGCGGAGCTTCCGCAGCTCTCGGAAAGCGACAAGAAAGAGCAGCTTCTCCGTGAGGAGATTGCCCGTCTCCGCGGCCGGCTTGATACGCTCGGCGATCCGCTGGTGCTCAAAAGCCGTCTTTGCGAGCTGGAGGAAGAGCATGATCGCGTGGAGACAAAGCTCGAAGCGCTGACCATCGCGCTCGACGAACTGGCGCTCGCTGATGAGGAAATGCAGTCTGAATTTTCCCCCGCGCTCGCGAAAAGCGCCGCGGCGGCGCTCTCTCGGCTAACTGGTGGGGCATATACGGAGCTCACGCTCGACCGCGAGCTGAACGCGCTTGTCCGCTGCGCCGGAGAGCCCGTGCTCCATGAGAGCGCGTTCCTCAGCCGGGGAACGGCGGATCAGCTCTATCTGGCGCTGCGGCTCGCGCTGTGCGATATGCTCCTCGGCGGGGAAAACCCCTGCCCGATCGTGCTCGACGATGCGCTCATCAACTTTGACGATGTGCGCATGGGGTACGCGCTCGATTATCTCGCGGAACTCGCGCAGCACCGGCAGATATTGCTCTTTTCCTGCCACAGCCGCGAAAAGCGGTATATGCAAACAAAAAACGAGGACTGATGTTTCAAACATCAGTCCTCGTTTTCCGTATCGGTTTTCTCGCCGGGGTCAATTTCGCTGTCGGTGATGACGCGGATCACGTCGTTCCGCACGGAGGCAAACCCGCCGTGCAGCGTGGTGTGGAACACGGTCTCGCCGTGCAGCAGCGCGTCCGCCGCTCCATCGCCCAACGCGAGCACCGCCGGCAGATGGCCGCGGTGGAAGCCGATTTGCCCGCCGCCGTGCCCGGTCTCATCGTCGCAGATCGTGAGATGCACGCTGTCGCAATGAACATCCACAGCCTCGCCGTGCGGCGTGAGCACAATGAATTCGAGCGGCGCGGCGAGATCTTTCGTTTTATCGGTCATGCCGTCCTCCCAACCTTTCAGCGGCCCTTGGCGTACACGTCCTCAATGGAACCGGCCATGAGGAAGTTCTGCTCCGGGATGTTGTCGCAATCGCCGCCGAGGATGGCTTCAAAGCCCTTGATCGTGTCCTCGATGTGCACGAACTTGCCGGGCATGCCGGTAAAGCTCTCCGCCACGTGGAACGGCTGCGACATGAAGCGCTGCACACGGCGTGCGCGGGAAACGGTTTTCCGATCCTCCGGGGAGAGTTCGTCCATGCCGAGAATAGCGATGATGTCCTGCAGTTCGTTGTAGCGCTGCAAGACACGCTGCACTTCCTTGGCCGTCTGGTAATGGCGCTTGCCGACGATGTCGGGCGTGAGCATGCGGGAGGAGGATTCGAGCGGCGCGACGGCAGGGTAAATGCCGAGCTCCACGATGCTGCGCGAAAGGACGGTCGTAGCGTCCAGATGGGAGAATGCGGTCGCCGGGGCGGGGTCGGTCAGGTCGTCCGCGGGAACGTAAATTGCCTGCACCGAGGTGATCGAGCCGTTCTTCGTGGAGACGATGCGCTCTTGCAGCATGCCCATTTCAGAGGCCAGCGTCGGCTGGTAGCCGACGGCGGAGGGCATGCGCCCGAGCAGCGCGGAAACCTCGCTGCCGGCCTGCGTGAAGCGGAACACGTTATCGATGAAGAGCAGCACGTCCTTGTGCGAGTGCTCGCGGAAGTATTCGGCGATCGTGAGGCCTGCGAGCGGCACGCGAAGACGCGCGCCCGCCGTCTCGTTCATCTGGCCGAACACGAGTGCGGTCTTGTCGATAACGCCGGACTCCTTCATCTCGTTCCAGAGGTCGTTGCCCTCGCGGGAACGCTCGCCAACGCCGGCGAACACGGAGTAGCCGTTATGCTCAAAGGCAATGTTTCGGATCAGCTCCTCGATGAGGACGGTCTTGCCGACGCCCGCACCGCCGAAGAGGCCGATTTTGCCGCCCTTGGCGTACGGCGTCATCAGGTCGATGACCTTGATGCCGGTTTCCAGCACGTCCCCGGCGGGGACAATGTCGGTAAAGTCCGGCGCATGGTGATGAATCGGCCAGCGGTCGGCAGCGGGGATCGGACCGGCGCGGTCGATCGGCTCGCCGGTAACGTTGATCATGCGGCCGAGCATACCCTCGCTGGCCGGGACGGAGATCGGCGCGCCGGTATCCACGGCTTCCATGCCGCGGGACATGCCGTCCGTCGGGCGCATGGAGATGCAGCGTACCTCGCCCTTTCCGAGCTGCTGCAGGCATTCAAGCACATGAACGCTGCCGTTGATGGTGACCTCGACGGCGTGGAAAATATCCGGGACGTTGCTATGTTCCGGGAACTGCACGTCCACAACGGGGCCGCTGATGCGAGATATGGTACCAATATTTCCGGCGGACATAAGCTTATTCTCCTTGCTGCAGATTGCCGGAGGCGATCTCAATGACGCTGGCGGTGACGTCCGCCTGTCTCCGGCGATTGATGGTGGTTTCCAATTTGGCGGCGGATTCCGTCGCGCTGTCGCAGGCGGAACGCATCGCCATGAGCGTGGCGGCCTGCGCGCCGGAGGCGTTGTCCAGCGCCACGGCGAATACCTCGTTGTTGAGGCACGTGAGCGCGAGCCGCGCGCCGATGGCGGCGGGACTCGGCAAATACAAAATGCCGTCCGGGTTTGCGGTTTCGTGTGCCTCCGGATCAGGCAGGATCTGTCGGTCGGTCGGCTCCTGCATGAGCATGTTGCGGTAGCTTTGGTAAATGAGCCGCACACGGTTTACAGCGCCTGTGGTATAGAGTGCCTTCAGGTGCTCGCAGAGCGCATGCGTCTCCTCGTAGTTCGGCACGTCCGAGAGGATGAACTCCTCATAGTCGAGCGCATGCTCACGGAGATACGCGCTCGCCTTACGGCTGCAGGAAATAATATGCGGCGTTTCGGCTTCTCCGGCAAGCACCCGATCCATGAAGCGGAAGAGCTCGGCGTTGAACCCGCCGCAGAGCCCGCGGTTGCTGCCGAAGAGAACAAGACAGTTTTTTGCTTCGACCTTGTCCGTCTCGCGGCAGATGCCAAACCGGCCAAGCAGCGCGAGCATGTCGGCGCTTCCGTCAGCATAGGGGGTAAACTCCTCGCGGACTTTGCTCACGCGGGAATACTTAATCGTGGCGGCCGTGCGCATCGCCTCGGCGAGCTGACCGGTGGCGCGGATGCTCTTCAGCCGTTTTTTGAGCTGCTGCAGTCCTGCCATCAGAGCGCCTCCGCAAACGCTGTGAGCGCGGCGTTGAGCGCGGCTTTGGTATCATCGTCGAGCTTCTTGCCGGTTTTGAGCGTTTCGGTGAGAGCCGGCTCCTTCGTGATGAACCACGAGAAGAGCTGGGACGAGAAGTCATTGAGATCGTCCGCTTCCACCTTGTCGGCGTAGCCGCCGGACACGGCGAAGATGAGCAGCGCCTGCTGCCAGTCGGGGAGGGGAGAGAAGCGGTCCTGCCGGAGAGCGGCCATCATTTTGGCACCCGCGGCAAGCGTCCTGCGCGTCGTCTCGTCCAGATCGGAGCCGAACTGCGTGAAGGAGGCGAGCTCGCGGTATTGGGCAAGCC
>CAVIVK010000139.1:0-5584 GCA_963645975.1 Bifidobacteriaceae bacterium
CCGTTCCTCGCCGTCATGATCCCCCTGCTCTGCTCGCTTCTCGGCTCGCTGCTGATGGGGCTCCTCTACTGCTTCCTTACTGTAACTCTCCGCGCAAACCAGAACGTTACCGGCCTTGCCATGACGACGTTTGGCGTGGGCTTTGGCAACTTCTTCGGCGGCTCGCTTATCAAGCTCTCCGGTGCGGACGTACCTTCCATCGCTCTTTCCCGCACGAGCGCCTTTTTCAGCGCGTCGCTTCCGTTTTCGGATAAACTTGGTTGGTTTGGGACGATCTTTTTGAGCTACGGTTTTCTCGCCTATGTCGCGATCATCATTGCTTTTGCCGCGGCTTATGTTCTCAATCGTACCCGCGTCGGCCTGCATCTGCGTGCCGTTGGCGAAAGCCCGAACACCGCAGACGCCGCCGGTATCGACGTCCGGAAGTATAAGTACGTCGCCACGTGCACCGGCAGCATGATTGCCGGACTCGGCGGACTGTACTACGTTATGGACTACGCCTGCGGCATCTGGTCGAACGACGCCTTCGGCGACCGCGGCTGGCTTGCCATTGCGCTTGTCATTTTCACGATTTGGAAGCCGAACGTCGGCGTGATATCCTCCATCCTCTTCGGCGGATTGTATATTCTGTATCTGTTCCTGCCCACCGGCACGAACCTCGCCGTTAAAGAACTTTATAAGATGATCCCCTACGTTGTCACGATCGTGGTGCTGGTGATTTCCTCCATGCGCAACAAGCGGGAAAATCAGCCCCCCGCCTCTCTCGGCCTATCGTACTTCCGGGAGGAGCGCTGAATGAAGTATTCCACCGTGCTCTTCGATCTGGACGGGACGCTGACCGATCCGGTACAGGGCATCTGCGGCTGTGTACAGTACGCGATGAAAATGACCGGTCGTCCGGTCGAGCCGATCGAGCGTTATCACCGGTACATCGGCCCTCCCCTGCTCCGTTCGTTTGAGGTTTACGCAAACGCTACGCCGGAGGAAGCGCAGGAGCTCCTCGGCTACTATCGCGAGCGCTTTTCGACCGTTGGCCTTTTTGAAAACGAAGTGTATCCGGGCATTCCGGAGCTGCTGCGCGATTTGAAAGAGTCCGGTGCGCGCATTGCCGTTGCAACGGGTAAGCCGACGGTTTTCTCTGAACAGATTCTTGAGCATTTCAACTTGCGGCAGTACATCGACGTTGTCTCTGGCATTCCGCTCGACCGTGAGCCCCTGGATAAGTGCGAAGTGATCCTGCACGCGCTCTATGAAATGGGCATCACGGACAAGTCCGACTGCGTCATGGTAGGCGATCGGTCGCACGATGCCATCGGCGCAAAAATGGCGCGGATTGGTTTTATTGGCGTTCTTTATGGTTACGGCAGCCGTGAGGAGTTAGAAGCCGAAGGAACAGAAACCATTGCCGAGAGCGTCGCCGCGCTTCGAACGCTTTTATTGAATTAACCGTTATCCCTGCGGACGTATTATCCGCAGGGATTTTTTAATGACAAAAATTGCATTTTCCGAATTTGAATAACACCGGTACTTGCGGTCAAAATAGGCTCGGACACAGCAAAAACGTGTTCGATTCGAGAGAAAGGAGTTGCAATCAGATGTCTACCAACAAGAGCAATCATCTTGTCAATCCCCAGGCCCGCGAAGCGATGGATCGCTTTAAGATGGAGGCTGCCAGCCAGGTCGGTGTGAACCTTACGAACGGCTACAACGGCGAGCTTACCTCCCGCCAGGCCGGCAGCATCGGCGGCCAGATGGTCAAGAAAATGATCGAGGCCTACGAAAACGGCATGAAGTAATCATTCCCCATAGAAAAAGCGCGAAGGGATTTTCCCTCCGCGCTTTTTTCAGTTCATTACTTCGATCACGTTGATCGCGGCGGCCGTCAATTCGGTATTGGAAAGAACGGCATCCGTGATCTGTGCGACCTGGGCTTCGGTCAGCCCCTCCGCAGCGGACGGTACCGCAACGGTGCACCCCTGCGAGGAAAGATAAACCACGCAGTCAGCAAAGTCCTTGGCAAGAAGCTCATTTTCAATCTTGCTTTCGAGCAGAGACCAGTTGGCCATGACGGTGATCTCATTCATGGCGCTGTCGATAACTTCCTGCGAGGCAGATTCTGCGCACGCCGCCGTTTCAAGCAGCGAGAGCGCCTGATCTCTCGACTGCTGACGCGTGAGCCGCGCTTCCGAGAAGTACCCGGATACCGACGCAGGGAGCGCATCGGATGCCGGTTTCTCCGGTGTGCCGCCCGCAGCATTGACGGCGGTTGTCATTTCATCCTCGGCATCCGCCATAGCGCTATTGCCGTCACCCCAGCGCTGATTGTACGACCAGTTGAGAAAAGCCGCCGCACATACGAGCAGCAGCACCGCTGCGATGAGAATGTTTCGTTTGAGATGGGGACGCAGATTTACGGTCTTCATATGATCCTCCTCCTAAGATATCAATTCTTCTACAATAATGCGATTGCTGCCGAGACCGGTGAAGGCGCTCACGGCCTGTATAACGCGCAGTCGTACATCCGCGGACCGAGCACCGGAGCAGACGACCACCGCGCCGGAATACTCTCCTCTGTGATTTGGCTCCTCGGAGAGCAGAGCGCACACTTCTCCAACGCCGTCGATCTTCGAGAGCACAGCGCAGAGCCGCTTTTCCTCTGTAGTAGATACATCCTCGTCCTTCCCTGCCGGCTTGGCGTCCGCCGATTTGGGCCAGAGCAGAAGCAGCAGCCCCGCGGCAAGCAGGACGATCAGCACGCTTTTCTTTTGCAGAAACGCGCTCAGAGCGCCTTTCCGTTCATTCATCGGCCCAATGCTGCCTTTCTGCCGGAATACCCAGTTCCGCGGCAAGATAAGCGCTCAGACGGTATCGCTGCTCGGCGGTAACCTCTCCGCGTATCGTAACTTCACAGGGCACCCAGCTCTCATCCCCCCATTTCACCTTCACCGAAACCGATGGCTCCGGCATTCCTATGGATCGTGCCTCGTCCAATATGTATGCCGCCGTTTTCTGTTCTATGTATGTTCGCAGCAGTTGATTTTCCTGTTCTTCCAGATCGTCCGTCAGTTCGGCAACGGTCCGCCGGTAGTCGTCCAGCGCGAGCGAAAATGACGCCTCATCCGTCCGCAGCACAGGCGAGAGCAGCGTACACGCAAGGAGAATACCGCAGGTGAAGCGCGTTACTCGCTTTACGCTTCTCTCCGGCGTAAGTTGGAGCGCCAGCGCCGAGAGGAGCGATGCCGCAACCAGCGAACGTATCCACAAAAAAAGCCACTCCGTCATACGCTACACCACCGTCTGTATCAGAGAATAAAGAGAAAGGAAAAGCATCATGGCGCCCGCGCCGTTTATGGCGAGCAGCAGCGCAAACGCTGTGCCAAGATTGGAAATGAGCTCCGAAAACCGCTTGTCCGCCACGCACTCACATACAGCGGCGGTCAACTTATATATGAGAAACCGCACGCCCAGCGTTAAAACAGGTGGAAGGCAGATCGCCGCAATGGCGAGCAATCCAAAAATACCGATTGTCGCTTTTAGTGTTCCGGCGGCAGCCGCGAGCGTAGAGGCGGCGTCAGACAAAATGCTTCCAACAACCGGGAGCGCCGCAGATACGGCTGTTTTCGTCACCCGGGCAGCAAGTGCGTCCGCTGTGCCGGTAACGACGCCGGTGAGAGAAAGCCACGCAGTAAACGCTACGCAGACGCCGCTCAAAAGCGTCGTGCAGATCGTTTTCATGATTTTCTTTGCCGTTTTCAATATCTCGTTCCCAACGGCGGCGTCGGCAACAGACAGCGCGGCATAGCCGCAAATGCACGGAACAAGAACATTGCGTGAAGCGGCCAAGAGCACATCCATGCATACTGCTGTTGCTGCGTATTTTGCCGCGGCACTCCCTGCCGCGCCGGATGCTGCCGCCGCGGAGGAAAGAACCGGCAAAAGGACGTGGGAGTAGTCTGAAAGCGTCTGGAGCGTTTCGGTTCCCATCGAGATGTATGAGCGAAAATCTGAGATTGTCGCCGTACCGATGACCGCGACAGCGGCAAAGGTGATGTACGGCGGAGCTCGACTGCCGAGATCCAGCGTATCGGTGAGCGATACGAGAACACAGACACAGAGCAAAATTCCGCCCATCCGGCAGATATCCGCAGCAGAGGAACGGACCTTTTCCCAGGCCATTTGCAGAAGGTTTTTCCATACGCCATCCTTCGGAAGTTCCTCCGGTGATACGCCGGAGAGCATGGGCACAGTTTCCTCCGGCAGGGCGTCGGTCAGCTCGTCCATTCCGGGGATCGGAATCTCCGAAGCTGCAAGCGCATTCCCAGGGCAAATCACAAGAACAAATAGGAGCAGCATCAAAGCAGTTGCTCCACGATGGCGAGAAGTGAGCGGATGAGCGGCAGGGATATGTACAAAGCGCAAAGTGTTCCACAAAGCTCCACAGCGGAAGCGATGCTTCCCTGCTGCGCATCCCGGCACACCTGTGCTGCCAGATGTGTTATCATCCCGATCCCGATACATTTGAGCACCGGAGAGAGATATACTGCGTCGATACCGCCTTTTTCGGCAATCTCCCGCAGAAGATCGGAGATACGTGAGGCCACCGCTGCTGCGAGCCATACGATGATCACTCCTGCGAGGATTGTCACAGTAAGCGAGAGCTCCGGCGTATATTTGCGCAGCAGAAGTGCTAAAATGCTGCCTATCACCGCCGCCGCTGCGGCGCGAATTACAATTTCCATCCATTTCCTAAAACCCGAACAGATCGCGGATCAGATCAAAGAGCTGACTGATTTCCTGCACCACGATCACCAGCACAACGACAAGACCGGTAATGCTCGTCATGAGCGCCTGATCCTCCCGGCCAGACCGCGTGAGCAGAATATTCAGCACAGCGACAAGAATGCCGACGGCCGCAATTTTAAATATCAGATCCACATCCATTAAGGCGATCTCCTTTGCGGGGTTGTCCATTGTCAAGGTATGAGCGCTCAACGCTATATATGCAAAAACCTCCGGGGTGTGTTCCCGGAGGTTTACATAATTTTTATATTAGATCAATCCAAAGTGTTCCAACGCCAGAGCGAGACCATTTTCGGTGATGGACGCCGTAACATAGTCGGCCTCCTTCCGGAGAAACTCCGGCGCATTGCCCATGAGTACGCTCGTCCCTGCCTCGCGCAGCATAGGGAGGTCATTTGGTCCGTCGCCAAAGGCAAAAGAGTTCTCCGGTGCAAAGCCGAGATATTGTATCACCGTTTTCATGCCGCCTGCCTTGGAGAGGCCTTTCAGAACGACTTCCCGCATGGAATGTTCGCGCCCAATGAAATCAAGCCGATCAGAGAAGGTATTTTCAAATCGCTCCGGATCGGCCTTGTCCTGCGGCCAGCAGACAAACTTGTCAAAGGCGAAATCCGGCACCTTGGTGTTCGTAAAACCCGGAACACCAATGCTTGTAAGCCACGCGAATTCGCGCTGCGCGATCAAAGAGGTACACCGCTCATCCATCCATACCCCCTGTTCGGATTCAAACAACATATCCATGCCGCACTCGTACCCCACATCACGGATACGCTTGGCCTCCTCG
>CAVIVK010000140.1:0-5617 GCA_963645975.1 Bifidobacteriaceae bacterium
AAAGGGCTTGCCGCCTGCTATTCACAGACAACAAGCCCTTTCGGTGGCTTGAACAATTTGCGCTTAATTTATTTGTCTAACTTTTTGGGGTCACTTCATTTCGCGCGGCAGGGGATTTATCCTTATAATTCACTTTTTCCCGAAAAACTCTTCAAAGTAGTCCCGCGTGGCATCGCGGTCGGGCGCATCCTTGGCGTCCTTCGTGTCCGGTACGGGGCGGGTCGGCTCCTCGGGCGGCGAGACGGCCGGCCGCTCGCCGGTGACGCGCGTCGGCTCATCCACGGCGGAGTCCGGCGTGAGCATCACGTCCTCGCGGTAACGGCTGCGCGGCGCGGCGCCGGTCGTGGCGCGCACGCGGCGAGACTGCCGCAGCTCCTCCTCGTCGTCCTCCATGTCGAGCCGGACGGTACGCGCCATTTCCAGCCGCTTCTGGTAGGCGCGGCGCTTCGAGCGGTAGCGCACCACGACGAGAATGTATGTGGCAAAGAGCAGCACCAGCGCCCAGAACACCAGGATGACGCCCGGCGTGCGCAGCGTTTCGCGGAGCTGATCCTTCATATACTCCATGCGCGAGAGATCGACCGAGGTGGTCGTAACGAGCGGCGAGGTGCCGAGCACCACGCCGTCGCGGATCACGCTGATCTCGCCGACGACCTGTCCCGCGCTGACCGGCGCGGTGAGGCCGTTTTCGGCCACGTCCGGCGAGAGCGAGATCGTCCGCTCGATCGCCGCCAGGTCGGCGTCGTTCGGCAGGAAGGCGCGGATGGTCGTGCTCGCTCGGGCGGTGACGGTCTCGGCGTCCGCGCCCATCGCGACGGGCACCTCCGTCACGATCTCGGTGGATTTCAAAACGTCCTGATAGCTGAAGTTGTTGAAGCCCCACTCGAAGAGCGTGCGCGTGTCGGCAAAGTTGCCGTAGTACCAGCTGCCGTCGTCCTGCTGGTATGCCTCCGATTTGAGCACGACGGAGAGGAGCTTTACGCCGTCCTTCTCCGCGCTGGAGGCGAGACAGTATCCGGCATCGTTCGTGTGGCCGGTCTTGATGCCCTTGGCGTATTCATAGCCCCAGTCGCCCGGATAGAGGGGGTTCGTGGGGTTGACGAGCGAGTTCGTGCTCTCCAGAACGCGCTCGGAGGAGACGTTCGTGTCCGGCACCGTGTAGTTGATGGTGCTCGCGATCGTCATGAAAAGCTCGTGCTTGGCGGCCTCGCGCACGATGCGCGAAAAGTCCCAGGCGGTGGTATAATGGTTCGCGTCGGGCAGGCCGTGGGTATTCGTGAAGTTTGTGTTGGTGCAGCCGAGCTCCGCGGCGCGGGAGTTCATGCGCGCGACGAAGTCGGAGATCGAGCCGCTCACATACTGGGCGATCACGTTGCAGGCGTCGTTGGCCGAGGCGACCATCGCGCAGTAGAGAAGGCTCTCGAGCGTCATCGTCTCCTGCTGCATGATGTACACGCTGCTGCCGCCGACGATCATATCAAAATCAAACCCCGGCTGCGCCGTGACCGGGTCGGAGAGCGCGATCTTGCCGGATTCAATGTCCTCCACGGCGAGAAGGACGGTCATCACCTTCGTAAGCGAGGCGGGGTAGAGCCGCTCTTCGGCATTTTTCGTATAGAGCACCGTTTCCTGATCGTCGTCCTCGGCGAGGAGCACGGCGGCATACGTCGTATCGATCCCCGGATCGTCGATCGCCATGGCCGCGGGCGAGACGAGCCCCAGCGCGAGCGCGGCAATAAGAGCGCATATTGCAAAGCGGATTTTTTTCATTACAGACTTGGCCCCCATAAGAGTATGGCATAACAGAGGTATTATAGCGGAAAACTACCGGAAATGCAACCTTTACCGGCGTTCCGGTATCTGGAAGCGAAAGAAAAACCGCCCTCCGGCGGTGGTACGCGCAAGAAAAGCTTGCAATATGGCGCTCTATAGTATAAAATATTTCCGCTAAATGCTGCGTACAAATAATATATTCACATACGAGGAGGAGTTTCCCATGATTTCCGCAGGCGATTTTCGCAACGGAGTAACCTTTGAAATGGACGGCCAGGTCATGCAGGTCGTCGAGTTCCAGCACGTCAAGCCCGGCAAGGGCGCGGCGTTCGTGCGCACGAAGATGAAGAACGTCATCACCGGCGCCGTCGTCGAGACCAGCTTCAACCCCACCGCGAAGTTTGAGGAAGCGTTCGTTGAGCGCCGCAGCATGGAGTACAGCTACAACGACGGCAACCTCTACTACTTCATGGACCCCGAGACCTACGAGCTCGAGCCCATCGACGAGAGCATGCTCTCTGACAGCTTCCGCTTCGTGAAGGAAAACATGGTCTGCACCGTCAGCTCCTACAAGGGCAAGGTGTTCGCGGTCGATCCCCCGACGTTCGTCGAGCTGACCATCACCGAGACCGACCCCGGCTTCGCCGGCAACACCGCCACCAACGCCACCAAGCCCGCCAAGCTGGAAACCGGCGCGGAGATCAAGGTTCCCCTGTTCCTCGAAGAGGGCGAGCGCATCAAGATCGACACCCGCACCGGCGAATATCTCGAGCGCGCCAAGGGCTGAGAAGCCATATAACTGCGTCCAACCATCAACAAAGGGAGGGTTTCTTATGACGACATCCGAAAAAGTGGCCTATCTGAAGGGTCTTGCCGAGGGCATGGGCATTCAGGAGGACGGCGGCCAGGGCAAGCTGTTCCACGTCATTATCGACATTCTGGAAGATCTTTCTCTCGATCTCGCGGACACGAAGGACGCGCTGGTCGACCTGACCGACGGCGTGGAAGAGATCAACGACGATCTCGCCGAGCTCGAAAACGAGTTTTATGAGAGCCCCTGCTCCTGCTGCGGCGGAGACGATGAGGACGAAGAGTATGACGACGAGTATGAGGACGACACCGTCTTCTACTCCGTGGAATGTCCGGGCTGCGGCTTTAAGCTGACCGTGGACGAGGACACGCTCGACGCGGGCTCCTTTGAGTGCCCGGAGTGCGGCGAAGTCATCGACTTTGAAAACGCCGCCGTCGAGGAAGTCGTTTTCGACGACGAAGACGACGAGGACGAAGATAAGGGCGTCAAGTTCTGATTTCAACAATCTGCAAACCAGCCGGAGGGAAATTCCCTCCGGCTGGTTTTGTTATCCAATTTCCCGCGCTTACCGGCTCTGCCGGATCGCGTAGGAATATCCCGGGTCCTGCACGACGAGCTTGCCGCCGGAGACCTCCACCGTAACGCCGGTCGTATAGGAGGCTCTTTCGGAGGCGAGAAACACGATCGTATCCGCGATCTCCCCCGGCTTTCCCATGCGCTGCAGGCACATGGTGGTCGAGAGCGCCTTCTCGCCGTAGGCCGCCTTCAGCCCGGCGTTCAGCTCCGTGTCGATCATGCCGGGACGGACACCGACAACGCGGATACCGCTTGCCGCGAGCTCCGAGGCGAGCACCTGCACCATGCTCTCCGCCGCCGCTTTGGAAACGGCATAGATCCCCGTGCTCGTAAACGGCATTTTTGCCTGGAACGACGTTGTGACGATCACACAGCCGCCCTGCTTTTCCAGATACGGCAGCGCCGCCTGCACGCCCTCCCAAACGGCGCAGACGTTCAGATCAAACACCCGGTTCCATTCGGCTTTGTCGGTTTTCGTCAGCGGAACGCCGGAGCCGCATCCGGCATTGCACACGAGAATGTCCAGCGCGCCGAAGTGCTCGGCGCTGTCCCGGATAAAGCTGCGCAGCGCCGCGCTGTCCGCGGCGTCTATCGAGCGGGCGAACACCGATCCGCCCAGCGGCGCGAGCTCAGCGAGCGCCCGGGCGAGCCGTTCCTCCGACCGGCCGCAGAGCGCCACATTCGCGCTCTCGGCCAGAAAGCTCTTGGCGGCGGCGAGGCCGATGCCCGCCGTGCCGCCGGTGATGCATACGGTTTTCCCTTTCAAATGCAAATCCATCGTTTTCTCCTTTCCCGGTCGCGGGCGAAACACGGATCATCCGTTTTCGCCGTCGACGCTTTTTTCTGCAATACGCAGACACACCCGGAGCAGACCGAGCGCCGCGCCGTTATAAACAAGCGATCCGATGAGAAACGTCAGCAGCACGCGGAAGAAGTTTTCGTAAAACTCCGCGGCGCTGATGCACGCGCAGCAGAGATACGCAAATGCGGCGTTGTTCAAAAACCGCGGCGCTTTCGGCTGCAGCACGATCAAGGGGAAGAGGATCGCGGCCAACGGGAGCACATATCCGAAAAATTTTCCGAGCACCGGCGTGAGCGTAACGATCAAAATGAGCAGCACCGCCGCGCCGCACAGCCCCACCGCGCCGCCGCAGGTGACGCGGAGGAGCCGTTCCTTCATCTCCCCATCCAGCATATAGAAGAGGATGCCGCTCAGGAATATGACCCAGGAAAACGCGATATCCGCCATATAGCATATCGCGTTGAGCACCACGGCCAGAATAAACAGCGAAAGCCGAAAATACCGGAGAAACCGTTCCTCCTGTCCGTTCGTCATAGCGCGAGCTTGAGTATCTCCGTCGTCTCCGGAATGCCGAGCTTGACGAAGTTTCCGAACTGGTACGGCCCGAAGCCGACGTTTACGGCGAGCTCCGGAATGTCCTCGGCCTTGCCGCCGACATCGCCGAGCGTGCGCGGCATGCCGAGCGACGAGAGAAACGCTTTATAGCGCCCGATGCCGTCCATGGCCGTATCCATGACGTTTTCCCGCTCCTCGCAGTCCCAGACGTTCACCGCCCAGCGCGCAAAGCGGGCGGGGTCGTGACCGACAACGTACTTCATCCACGCAGGGAACACGACGGCGAGGCCCGCGCCATGGGCGCAGCCGTACTTGGCAGAGAGCTCGTGCTCGATGAGATGGCTTCCCCAGTCCTGCTCCCGGCCGGCACCGAGAATGTTGTTGTGCGCGATCGTTCCCGCCCACATGAGATTGGCGCGGGCGTCGTAGCTGGTCGGGTCTTCCATCACGCGCCCAGCCTCGTAGACGATCGTGCGCATGACCGATTCGCAGAGCCCATCCGTCAGGCCGACCTCCGTGGTGTTGGTAAAATACCGCTCCAGAACGTGCGCGAACATATCCACAATGCCGCACGCCGTCTGGTACGCCGGCAGGGTGTAGGTGAGCTCCGGGTTCAAGATCGAAAATACGGGGCGGATGAGATCGGAGCTTATGCTGCGCTTGAGCTTCCCGTCGTCGGCAGAGATCACCGCGTCGGTCGAAGCTTCGCTTCCCGTCGCCGCGATGGTGAGCACCGTGCCGACCGGCAGCGCCTCCGTGATGGGACGCCGGACAGCGTAATCGAAAAATTCCCAGAAATCGCCCGCATAAAGCGCGCCGACGGCGACGGCCTTGGCCGTGTCGATCACGCTGCCGCCGCCGACGGCAAGCACGAAGTCCAAAGCGTTCTCCCGGCAAAGGGAAACGCCCTCGTACACAAGATCGCTCTCCGGGTTGGGCTTTACGCCGCCGAGCACAAAGGCCTCAACGCCGCTCTCCTTCAGCGACGCCGTTACCCGCTCAAGAAGTCCCGAACGCACGGCGCTTCCGCCGCCGTATAAAACGAGCGCGCGGCTGCCTCCGAAGCGCTTCACGAGCGCCCCGGCTTCGCTTTCCCGTCC
>CAVIVK010000141.1:0-2682 GCA_963645975.1 Bifidobacteriaceae bacterium
GCCCGTATCGGGGTTCGCCGTGCGGACGTAGCTATCGAGCAGAATGCCGATGAGCACGAGCGGCATGGCGAGCCGCGAGCCGAAATTCACGACCGGCACAAGCGCCGTGCGCACGCGGTAAGGGCCGTAGCCCTCTTTATTCTGCATCACGTGGCCGATCTCATGCGCGGCGACCGCCACGGCGGCGACGGAGCGGCTGTCGGCGGTGCTGTTGGAAAGATTCACAATGCTCTGGTTTGGGGCGTAGTGGTCGGTCAGCTCACCGGAAACGCGGCCGAGGGCAATGTCGTTCACGCCGTTCATGCGCAGCAGCCGCTCGGCGGCGTCGCGCCCGGAAAGACCGCTGCGGCAGGGGACGCGGCTGTATGTCGAATACGCGCTCTTTACCTTGCCGCTCGCGATCATCGAAAACACCATGCACGCGAGCAGGGCGAGGATGAAAATAAAATAATCCGAAAGATACATAAGAATGGTTCCTTTCTCGTGGGACTTATAGGCGTTCCATGCGCCCGGAATACCAGCCGGAAACGCCGTTTTTCTTGATCCAGTATCCGCGGTCGGTCTCGCGCACGATGCTGAGCGTGTCGCCCGGCGCGATGGCGGGGCGGTAATCCGTTACGTCGTTCACGCGCAGCACACCTTTGGATTCATAGAGAAAATCGGTTGGCACGTCCATGACGTACCCCGTGCGGATGTGCCGGATGCGGCACCACTCGCGCCCGAGCTCGAGTGGCTCCACGGCGTTGTCGCCCCAGCGAATGTACGCCGAGCGCACGCCCTTTTTCTGCGCGTCAAGCGCGCGGCCGAGCGGGAACGGATCGTACCATTCGCTCGTGAATTTCCCGCGGCGGAGGATGAGCGCGTTGAGCTGCCCGTCGTCCTTCAGAACGCAGCCGCCGTCGATGCTTGCGACGCGGCACGCCGGATCAACGATCGGCACGGCGGAGATGGTGTTCGTCCCATAGAGGCACACCGGCGTATGGCCGGTGATGACCCACTTTTTGAAGTGCGGGCGGGCGGCATAAAAGCTGTTGATCTTCATGCAGCGCCACGGCCCGGCGCTCTCGAGCGTTTCGCCGTGGGGAATGCCGCCGTGGACAAAAACATGTTTGTCGGTCTCCAGCGCGAACGGCATGGCTCGGAGATAATCAAATTCCGGCGCAAACGCCTCGCGCAGCTGCGGCTTGAGCACGGCGAGATCGGTGTCCGTGGTGAGCTCTTCCCCGAGCTCGGCGCACATTTCGAGAATGAGGCCGCTGCGCGCCGTCGCCTTCTGGCGCAGGAGATGGGCGAGCGTCCGCACGTCCCATTCCATGTCGCACCCGTCTACCCAGAGATGCCAGAAATCGCAGTTGCCGAGCACCGGGTAAACGCGGCACTTTTTCCGCAGCTCCATGGCGTACCGGAGCGTAGCAAGGCTTTGCGGCCCCTTTTCCACCAGATCGCCGAGCAGCACGAGCGAGTCGTCTGCGCGCAGATGGAGCTTTTCCACAAGACCGCGAAAATACGGAAGATTTCCGTGGATGTCCGATATGGCAATGACGCGGGAATGATCGTCAAACGTCGGGTGCGCGACGGTATAAGTATTGTTAGGGTAAGCGGGATTATCGTAAAAATGCGTTACAAAGTCCATTCCATCACCAAAAGGTCGCCAAGCGCCCCGGCTTCCGTGCCGACGCGCGTGAAGCCCGCCTTTTCATAAAATCCGAGCGCGGGGTTTTCCGGCGCGACGGTGAGGCGCATTGCCCGCCGTCCGAGCTGGCGGAAGCGCATGGCTGCGGTGCCGACAAGCTGAATGCCGCAATGGTGGCCGCGCAGCTCCGGCACAACATACAAAAACGCAATCCAGCCGACGCCGCGCTCGCGCCCCCGGCGCTCGTCAAGCGAGAGAATGCCGGCAAACTCGTCCTCGAGCAGCGCTTCCGTGATGCACCCCGGCGCTTCGGCGGTATGGAGCTGGGCACTAAGCCAGCAGGCCGAGGCGTCGAACCCCTCGGTCGTGCCGTGGGCGCTGCGCCAGGCGTCGCGGTAGCAGGCAATATAGCGTTCCTGCCCGGCAGCGAGATCAAACGGGCGGTAGCGCAGATCGTAGCAGCGCGAGCCGCCGGGCGCTCCGTTTTCCCGGAATGGGGCATAGGGCGGGGCGGGAAGATGCGTCGTGTCGTTCACGTAGATAACGGAGAATGTGTCGTTTTCAAAGCGCAGCAGCGTTACGGACGTGTTGTTCACGAGTGGGACGTCCTTGGAGATGCGCTCGCTCGGCACGTTGAGAATGCGCGATAAAAAGGCGCGGATCGCCATGCCGTGGCACGCAACGGCGACGGTTTTTCCGTCGTTCGCGCGGGCAATGTCCGTCATGGCGGCGAGCATGCGTTCCTGCACCGCGGTGTGCGCTTCGCTGCCCGGCACATGCCAGCGCTCGGGATCGTGGAGGAATGCGCGCTTGAGCTCCGGCGATTCGAGATTCACCTCGCCCCAGGGACGCATCTCCCACGCGCCGAAGCACATTTCGATGAGGCGCTTGTCCACAAAAACGGGGATGTCCCGCCCGCCGATGATGGCGGCGGCGGTCTCCTCCGCGCGGCGAAGAGGGCTGGTGTAGACGGCGGCGAGCGGCGTTTCGGCAAAGCGCCTGGTAAGATACGGAAGCTGGGCTTTGCCGTCGGCGGTGAGATTTACGTC
>CAVIVK010000142.1:0-5551 GCA_963645975.1 Bifidobacteriaceae bacterium
CAGCAGAACGCTTCCCTGATTTAAAGCTGATCGTTTCGCACATGGGCGCGTTTCAATGGGAGCCGCTGCTGCCGGTTGAATGTCATGTGGATATGTCCGCCATTTTGCCCGATTATGTTCGCACCTACGGCATTGCGAAAACAAACGAAATTTTGCGTTTCTTCGGCGTCGGCCGGCTTTTGTTCGCATCCGATTATCCGGACAACCGGCATCTGCCGCCGGAGGAGATTTATGACTCCTACTTCGCCATTCTCGACCAAATGGATTTCACGGCAGAAGAGGCAAAAAGAATCGCGTACCAAAATGCAAAAGAATTATTGGGATAACAACGAAACCGCCGCGGCTTTTCCCTCTGTTCCGTGGGAAAGCCGCGGCGGTCTTATTTTTTTTGCGCTGCCGTATCCGCATCGCGGATGCACGGGGTGGTCATTGCCCCGGCTCATCCCGTGCGCGGAGGTATTCGTTGACAGCGAGAGCCAGCGCGGCAGAGAGAATATCCTGCGGCGAGGTATAGTCGAGACCGGTCAGCGTCTGGATTTTGTTCATCCGGTAAAGGAGCGTATTTTTGTGGATATAGAGAGCCTGCGCGGTCTCGGCGTAGCCGCCCAGATGCCGGACAAAGCAGAGGAGCGTTTTATAGAACTCTGCGTATTTCGGCGTCCGCAGCGGGGCGATCGGCGATTTCCGCACATACTCCTCCAGTGCAGAGGGGGAAAGCCCCCGCAGCAGCGTCAGATAAGCAATATGATGGTGGAAGCACACGGCGTCCCGCTCTGCTGCGGTGCCGCCTTCGCACAGCAAAACGGCTTCCTCCGCCAGCGCCAGCGCCTGGCGGAAGCGCATAGCGTCCGAGAAGGCCGGGCTGAGCCCGGCGCGAACCCCCAGCGGCGCGAGCTTTTCCCGGAGCCACGCGGCGGTCTCCTCCGCCGCCTTACCGTCCGGCAGGGCGGCCAGCAGAATGACGTTCTGCCCCTGCTGGGCCGTAAGCATTCCCTCCCGCTGGGAGAGAAGCGCCGCCTGAAGATACGCTCCCAGCCGGGCAACGGCAGGCTCCCGCAGGGGCAGATACCCCGCGAGAAAAAACGGATGCTCCGAAACAGTCTGCCATCGCTCGGGAGCCGCCTCCTCCGGCTTTTCGCCGCGGAGCAGCGCCGAGAGCAGGGCGGCATCCTCCCGCTGCCGGGGCGTGAGCGGGTTAAAATCCGCCAGGACGGAGGAAAGCGTTTCCACCAGCGCATCCAGCAGGAAGTAATCCTCCGCCGTGAAAGCATGGCGGCACTGCATCACCGCAATGGTGCCGAGATAGCGATGATCGGCGGAATATATTTTCTGCGCCAGACGGGGAATGTGGTTGAATACCTCCCCGCCGTCCCACAGGGCGGTGCTGCTGCTCTGCTCCAGATCCCTGGTGAGACCGAAGTTTTTGATGAGAAGGACGTGCTCCTCGCTGACGCGGCCATGGGTCAGGCAGTCCTGCCAGAAGATATCGTCGATCTGGCAGCCGAAGCCCTCCATGGCGATGACCTGATAGGCCGGGTCAAGAAGGAGGACAGCGTTCTGCAATATACCGGCCGCCTGATGGATCAGAGAGCCGATGCTGGCATTCAGCGTGAGCGCAGACATCAGGATATGCGCCATCCGGGACTGGGATGAGGTGGAAAGATACAGATTCTGGATGCGGTTGAGAAGCACCCCGGCAGGGACGCTCTCCGGCCAGAGAACGGTCTCCGCCGCAAGCGGCCCCGTTGCCCGTCCTTCGGCGGGCGGGATGAGGATGCAGCCGTAAAGTCCGCCGGTCAGAGCCTCCGGCACAGACGTTCCCTCCGCCAGATAGAGGCAGTGGCGGAAGAGCTCGGTGCCGGGATAGTAGAGATTGACGCCGAAATATTCCATGGGCGCGGCGGCGGTGCTTTGCAGCAGCTTCTCCGGATAATGGAAGGCCGAAAGGATGGAGCGCAGAGTAAAATGAGTCATTGAGAAGCGCCTCCTTGGGAAATTTGTATCATTCAGCCGAGGAAAGCCGAAAAAGTTCGGACGATGGTTACGATATAAAATGAAATGCAATTTCAATATAATTATATTACACAAAGCAGAGCGGAATTTCAAGGCTGTGTTTTGTAAATTGCAGACATGGAGGAAGCTTTTATGGCAACAAATGAACTGTTTACCCGTGTGAACATCGGCAGCATGCGGCTGAAAAACCGCATCATCATGTGCCCCATGGGCAACAAGACCGATCCTGACGGCGGCGTACAGGAGCGGAACATCGACTACTTTGTAGAGCGCGCCAAGGGCGGCGCGGCCGCCATCTTCACCGGCGCTTTCATGTGCACGGAGGAGTTTGAGACCAGAGGCTGCAACGTGATCTACAATTTCTCCCATGTGGACCGCCTGAATCTTCTGGCGGACAAGGTCCACGCTTACGACTGCAAGCTCGTCGTGCAGCTCACCGCCGGTCTCGGCCGCATGGGCTACACCGACCCGACCCGGCCGCCCTACTCTGCGAGCGACACGGAGACCTTCTATTTCAAGGGTGTCCGCTGCAAGCCCTTCAGTGTGGAGCAGATCCACTATCTGGTGAAGGCCATGGGCAACTCCGCCATGCTCTGCAAGCGCGCCGGCGCAGACGCCGTTGAGCTCCACTGCTACGGCGGCTATCTGATCGACCAGTTCCAGACGGCGCTCTGGAACACCCGCACCGACGAATACGGCGGAAGCTTTGAAAACCGCATGCGCTTCACCATGGAGATCATCGAGGAAGTCAAAAAGACCTGCGGCAAGGACTACCCCATCATCATCAAGTTCTGCCCCACCCATGACATGGGCGACAAGCCCGGCTACCACGACATGGAAGAAGGTCTGAAGATGGCCAAGCTCTATGAGTCTGCCGGTGTCGCCGCGCTGCACGTGGACGTTGGCTGCTACGATGCGTGGTATAAGGCCATCTCCACCTGCTACAATAAGGAAGGCCATCAGCTCTTCGCTGCCAAAGCGGTGAAGGAGATTGTTTCCCTTCCCGTCATCACGCAGGGCAAGCTGTTCGATCCGGAGAAGGCCAACGCCGTAATCCGGGACGGCATCGCCGACATCGTGGGTCTGGGTCACCAGATGCTGGCGGATCCCTGCTGGCCGGAGAAGGTCAAGGCCGGGCAGTATGACGAGGTTGTCCCCTGCATCGGCTGCAACGAGTGCATGTTCACCAGCCGCAACGGCCAGTACCGTCACTGCGCGGTGAACCCCCAGTGCTACCATGAAAAGGATTATCCGCTGATCCCGGCGGAAAAACCGCGCAAGGTGCTTGTCATCGGCGGCGGCCCCGGCGGCATGACGGCTGCCCGGACGGCGGCGCTGCGCGGCCACGACGTGACGCTCTGGGAGAAGGAATCGTATCTCGGCGGCAACATGGTGGCAGCCGGCGCGCCCGATTTCAAGGTCGACGTGAAGAGATTTGAAGAATACTTGATCCGCAAGACCAAAGACGCCGGTGTTCACATCGTGCTGAACAAGAGCGCCACGGCGGAGGATGTGCTTGCCGCCGGCTTTGACGCCGTGATCCTGGCAGCCGGTTCCCGGAACTTTATCCCCCGCATCCCCGGCATTAACGGAGCAAACGTCCTCACCGCCAACGAAGCCATGTGCGGCGCGCCGCTGACGGGCAAAGTGCTCGTGATCGGCGGCGGCCTCGTGGGCATGGAAGCGGCTCTGCAGTTTGACGAGACTGCGGAAAAGGTCACCGTGGTTGAGATGGAGGACGCCATTCTCAAGACGCTTGAAGAAAACCTCAACAACACGCAGGCTCTCTACGCCATGATCGAGGCCTCCCGCATCGACATCGTGACCTCCGCGGCCGTGAAGGAGATCGGCGAGGGCTACGCCATGTATGAGAAAGACGGAGCGCAGGTGCGTCTGGAGTGCGACACCGTTGTCGTCGCCTCCGGCTTCCGCTCGAACAACGAGATGGACGAGGCTCTCTGGGACAAGTTTGCCTTCTACCGCAACATCGTTCCCGAAAAAGCCCCCGGCAAGATCGTACAGGTTGTGCACGCCGGCTTCCACGCGGGACGCCTTGTGTAATTTTATGGCATCTGATTTCAATTAACGCATCAGAAACTGTTGAAAAAATAAGCATCATGTAGAAACTGCACAAATAAATTCCTTTTATTTGTGCAGTTTCCGAATTGATAAAGGGGCGAATTTTGACTATTCTATGAATGAAATTGAATTTCACTTTCGCAAAAGCTGAAATTCAACATCAGAGAAATAAGGAGACGAGAGTATGCAAGAAAACACGGGTAAGAAGCGGTTGTTCAGCGCAACCTCCTTCGGCATCATCGCCACTTGGTTCGGCATGCATTGCGGTTCCGGCTTCGCCACGGGCACTCAGTACACCATTTACTACAGCAAATACGGCTGGCTGGCTCTGATCATGCCCTTCATCACCTGGGCCATTCTGGGCGGCGCTTTCTACTTCATTTTCGAGTATGAGCGCGTGACCAAGATCAACACCTACAAAGACTACGCGCAGAACGTATTCATCAAGAAGATCGGCATTGTCTTCGTCATCGCCATCGACCTTTGGTCTCTCTGCGCACAGATGCTCGGCGTCACCGGCATTCTGGCCGGCGCCGGTTCTCTGGCCGAAGGCATCAACCTCCCCTACTATCTGGGCGTTGCCGTCATGGCGGCCATCGTGCTCTTTATGACCATCTTCGGCGTTAAGGTCATGATGAAGATTTCCTCTTACATCACCTACGGCCTGATCGCTGTTATCGTGGTCCTCGGCATCATCGGCGTTTCCCAGAACTGGGCAAACTTCTGCAACGTTATTTCCACGCACCAGAACGACGGCGGCACCTTCTGGGATGCTCTCAAGTCTGCGTGCACCTACTCCGGCGTCCAGATCGGCGCCATGTTCGCCGTTGCTTCCATGGCTCCCCAGCTGGAGAGCCGCAAGGAATCCGCCAAGACCGCCGTGGGCGGCGCTCTGCTGAACGTCCTCATGCTTCAGGTTCTTGGCATGGTCATCATTGCGAACTACCCGTCCATCAACGGCGAGGCTCTGCCCGTCCTGACCGCGCTCAACAACACCGGTATCAGCGCGCTTGCCTGGCTCTACCGCATCATGCTGTTCCTCGCCCTGCTGAGCACCGGCGCCGGCTGCGCCTTCGCGATCGTCACCCGCTTCAAGGGCGTTCTCGCCAAGTGGCTCCACTGCTCCGAGACCATCGTGGCCGCTGCAATCGCCATCATCATGATTCTCCTCGGCGCCTTCGGCTCCAAGTTCGGTCTGGTGGCGGTGTTCTCCAAGGGCTACGGCTTCCTCAGCAAGATGGCATGGCCTCTCGGCCTCCTGCCCGCGTTCTTCATCCTGCCCTGGCGTATTCACTACCTGCGCACCACCGGCAAGGATGCTCCCGACTTCAGCAAGAAGTAAGATTTTCTCCTGCGCCGCCGGTTTTACGGCGGCGCAGAAACCGGGGTTCCGGTTTGCAAATCCTCTTTTTCCGATCCGCTTGCCCGTCTCCATCCGGGCAGGCGGATCATTTTATAT
>CAVIVK010000143.1:0-2813 GCA_963645975.1 Bifidobacteriaceae bacterium
CGGGCCTTCAGAGAGCTGCCGATGGTGTGAGTGCAGCGGAACGGCGTAAGGGGAATGGCCTTTTGAGGGCGGTCTGAACGCATTCGGATGGATGCAAGTAGGAACCGACGGGTGCCCACCCGTTATCCACCGGGATGCGTATGATGGTACGCATAAGCGAGCGGACGCGAAAGCGTCAATTTGGGTGGTATCGCAGGAGTACAGCTCTTGTCCCATGAGGGATAAGGGGCTGTTTTTTTATACTCCAAATTCGGCCGTCGGCAGCGGCTCCTCCATCCGCCACCCGAAAAAAACATGGCAAAATGCCAAAAATGGAGGAATTCATCATGAAAAAGCTGAACCTGAAAAACCTTGCCGTCCTCGTCCTGGTCTTCACCCTGCTGCTGATGACAACAGCTTGCGGTGCCGGGCAAACCGTATCAGACGCCACGCCTGAGCCCCAGCCTGCGCAGACAGCGGACGGCGCTTCCGAACCGGCGGCGGAGCCGCAGTCCTTCCGCATCGGCATCTGCAACTACGTAGATGACGCGTCTCTGAACCAGATCGTGGAGAACATTCAGACAAGACTGGAAGAGATCAGCAAGGAGACGGGCGTACAATTTGCGGTCGACTATGATAACTGCAACGCAGACGCCACCGTGATGGAGCAGATCATTGCAAACTTCCAGGGCAGCGGCGCGGATCTTCTCGTCGGCGTTGCAACGCCTGTCGCTATGCGCATGCAGACGGCCACGGAGGATAGCCAAACGCCCGTTGTTTTCGCTGCCGTTTCCGATCCGGTCGGCGCGGGGCTCGTAGAGTCGCTGGAAGCGCCGGGCAGCAACGTGACCGGAACTTCAGACTATCTGGATACCACCGCCGTTATGAAACTGATTTTCGCGGCGGACCCGGATGCATCGAAGATCGGTCTTCTGTACGACGCCGGGCAGGATTCCTCGACCGCTGCCATTGCCAGCGCCAAGGCCTATCTGGACGCGAACGGGATCGAATATGTTGAGCACACCGGCAGCACAGCAGACGAAGTCATGCTGGCCGCGCAGGCCATGGTCGCCGACGGCGTAGACGCCGTATTCACCCCGACCGACAACTCCATCATGAAAGCGGAGCTTGCCATTTACGAGACGTTCATCGATGCGGGCATTCCACAGTACACCGGCGCTGACTCCTTCGCGCTCAACGGCGCGTTCCTCGGTTATGGCGTAGACTACGCAAACCTCGGCCGGGAGACGGCGGACATGATTGCAGATATCCTTCTGAACGGTGCCGATCCGGCCTCCACGCCGGTAAGAACCTTTGATAACGGCACCGCCACCATCAACACGGAAACCTGCGCGGGGCTGGGTCTTGACTTTGACACGATCTCCCAGGCGTTTGCGCCGTACTGCACCAAAATCGCCACGCTGACGACGGCAGAGAGCTTCTCGTGATCCAAATCTAAGCCGAATTCGGCAAAAGGAACAAATCGCCCGGGGCCGGATATAGACAACCGGCTCCGGGCAGATGGCAAAAAAGCAGAAAGAGGAAAACCACCATGGATTTATCGAGTGTTCTGGGGCTGATACAAACGGCGTTGGAGCTGGGGCTGATCTGCTCTGTGACCGTATTGGCGCTGTATCTGAGCTATACGATGCTGAACGTCTGTGATCTTTCCACAGACGGCTGCTTCACGCTGGGAGCGGTGACGGGTGCCGTTACCGCCATGGCAGGGCATCCGGTGCTGGCCATTTTCGCGGCGATGGCCGCGGGGCTGCTGTCCGGACTGATTGTTTCCGTTTTGCAAACGCGCATGGGTATCAACAGCCTGCTCGCCGGTATCATCGTCAATACGGCGCTGTATTCCATTAACATTGCCATCATGGGCGGCGCATCGCTTCTGAGTCTCAACAAGACGCAGACGGTGTTTTCCCTCATGAAAACAGCGCTGGCCGATACGCCGCTCGCCGGGCAGTATAAGCTCCTGACCGCTCTTGCCGCGGTGGCGCTGATCGTCCTGTTTTTGACGCTGTTCCTTCGCACCCGCATGGGTCTTGCGATCCGCGCGACCGGCAACAACCCGGACATGGTGCGCTCGTCGTCTATCAACCCGGCGATAACCACAACGATCGGCCTGTGCATCGCGGGCAGCTTCACGGCTCTGTCCGGCTGCTTGCTCGCGCAGTATCAAAAGGCCGCGGATATCAACATCGGGCAGGGCATGGTGACCATCGCGCTGGCCTCGCTCCTGATCGGCAGCACCGTCCTCAGCCGCGGCGGGATTTTCCTGCGCGCGGTGGGCGCGGTTTTGGGCGCGATCCTTTTCCGGCTGGTCTATACCATTGCGCTGCGGCTGGATATGCCGGCATTCATGCTGAAGCTGGTATCCGCTGTCATTGTTGTGCTCGCCATTTCCATCCCATACCTTAAAACGCAGCTGCCGGTCATCCGGCGCCGAATGCAGAGAAAGGCGGGCTGAAGCACATGCTGGAACTGAAGAGCATTTCCAAAACTTTCAATCCCGGAACGGTTAATGAGAAATGCGCTCTGCACAATCTGTCGCTCAGCGTGCCGGACGGAGATTTTATCACCATCATCGGTGCAAACGGCGCCGGAAAATCCACGCTGTTCGGGGCGATCAGCGGAAGCTTTCTGACGGACAGCGGAGAGATCCTGCTCGACGGCCAAAACGTGACGTTTTGGCCGGAGCACCGGCGTTCCAAAGTCATCGGCCGCCTGTTTCAGGATCCGATGCGCGGCAGCGCGCCGGGCATGACGATCGAAGAAAATCTGGCGCTTGCCGCCGGACGCGGCGGCTGGCTGGGGCAGATCCGCCGCCG
>CAVIVK010000144.1:0-5502 GCA_963645975.1 Bifidobacteriaceae bacterium
GTATAGCTGCTTTGTTGCCGTTCGTCAATCGGCGGAAAATAAGCGGCTGCGTCTTAATTCTAAGACGCAGCCGCCAGGGAAAATGTTCCGCTTATGCCTCCGGCACGTATTCGCCGGGATCAATGCTGCTGCCGCCGCAGCGCATGGCGAAGTGGAGATGCGCTTCCTCGCCGGATTCGGCGAGAGCCGTCGTGCCGACCGAGCCGACCGTATCGCCGCAGCTCACCGTCTGCCCGACGCCGACCGCGGGGGAGACGTCCAGATTGGCGTACACGCTCACGACGTCGCCGCCGTGGTCAATCTCCACAACGGTGCCGAGAAGATCGTCCTCATACACCGCCGTCACCGTGCCGCCCGATACGGCGAGCACCGGCTCGCCTGCGGCGCATGCAATGTCCCAGCCGCGGTGAACGCGCCAGTCGGCCATCGTGCGGTCATACGAGAGTGCTTCCGCACTATAGCCGCGAAGAAGCGTGCCGTTTACCGGGCGGATGAACTGCGGCGCTGCGGGTTCGCTCACCGCGGCCGGAATCTCCGGCAGCTCTTCCTGCACGGCGGGGGCCTGCGCCTCCGGCAGTTCTTCGCCCGCCGCGGCGGGCAGAACGCCCGTGCCGAGCGGGAGATGCTCGTCCTCGTCGGTGTTCATAACCGGAACGGAGCCGCGCGGCGGCGTGTTTTCCTGCGCCGATGCTGTGATGTCCGCTTCCTTGACCGGATTGCGCTCTACATCAGCCCTGCTTCCGCGCCCCACCAGCCAGAACGAAGCCCCGACCAAAACGGCGCACAGAAGAAGGACTATGTAGAAGCCCTTCCCGGCAAAGAACGCATTCAGCTTTTTGCTGAATCCTTTCTTTTCCTCCATGGTTAACCTCCTCGAATTGGGATTCGTGGGTATTTTTGCCTGTACGGAGAAAATTTATACACGCCTCCCGCGTCGTTCACATTTTGTTTTCAGAAATAACACAGTCTGTTTAGGAAACCTCGGCGGATTTCCGGTAATATACAGACAGTCGGACGAAGCAAGACAGACGAAAACCTCCAATTATTTCTTTCCCTCTCATTTCTCCCCTTTCGGGCAAACCTCCAGCCCGCTGCCGACTCTCTCCCGGCGGCAAATTGGACGGCAAAAAGCGGAACGGCGTTATGTCGTTCCGCTTTTTGCAAATTTAAACGAACCCATTTGACGAGGCATTTTACAGGGTAAAAGCGGAACGGCCATTGGCTGCTCCGCTTTTGCGCTTTTATTCGGTTACGGCGTCCATCGCCGCGGCATACCATGCGCCGCTGTTCGGGCGGACGAACGCAAGCTCATAGGCGTTTTGCATGTTGTAATTTTTCTGCTCCTGCCAGGCGTTGGCGGTGAAGTCCGCTTTGTAGCGGACGGTGCAGACGAAACAGTTCTCACCGACATACGAGAAGTCGGTAAACGTCAGCTCGTCGTAGCTCACGCTCGTGGCCGAAGCCCAGATCATTGCGTCGGTGGAGTTCTGGACGTATTGATAAAGATCGGTCGTCCACAAAATGCAGTCGAGCAGCTTATAATAGCGCTTCATTGAGGCGCGTACCGCCGGATCCATTTCAACCTCGTCGTCTTCAACGTCCTCGCGCGTCAGGTTGCGATTGCCGCGGAACGACTGCGAGCTATAGTCGATGTACCGGTTGAAGAAATACTGCACCGTGTTCTCCACGGCGGTTTGCAGCGCGGCGTCGTTCGGATGGAAGAACATGATCTGTCCGTTTTTCCCGACGAGCGGGGAGAGCTCCGTGCCGTCGGCGGCGGTTGCCTGCACATCCGGCAGAGAGTAGAGACCGTCAAAGGACCAATGCACGGTGTCGAAGGCCGCGTCGCCGGTGTAGTCTTCCAGCCCGCGCAGAATGCCTCGGTCGGAGCTTTGCGCGTCGTCACCCGTGAGATGCGCGCCGCAGAGCGTTACGGTGACGTCTGACGGGGCGGTGATCGAAACGCTGTAGCGCGGCAGGGGCAGCGCATAGCGCGTGACGCCGTCGCCGGCGTCCTCTTCGGGGGCGATCTCGTCACCTGCAGCGTTTGTCACGGTGATCGCGCCGTACATTTTTTCCACGCGGTAGCGTGTCAGACGCGGCACGTCCGTGAAGCGCGTTTCGATCTCCGAGATACCGTCGATCGGGACGTCTCGTTCGGCAATCTGCGCGTCGGTGAGAGCAATGCCGTTTATATACACCGGCTCGCCGGCAAGCGCCGTGATCTCCACGGCGGTGCTGCGGAGATTGCACAGCGCCTCGCACGGCGTGATACCGCCGACCTGCCAGAGATGCTTTCCAAAGCCAAGATCGCTGCCGGGAAGAGCGGTAAGGCGCACGGCGCACACGTCCACGCCGCCGCACCGGACAATGAACTCCGGCGCGTCTGCGGCGGTTTCCGAAGCGCGGCGGTACGAAAACTCCTTGCCGGACAAGAGCGCGTTTTCGTATTCCGTATAGAGCGCCGCGGCGTCGTCAAACGTGCCCGCGCTCTCCTCAATCGAGGTTTTTACATAGCCAAGCCACGTGTCCCGCGTCGTGGTTTCCATGAGAGAATCCATGACGTGCTCGGGGCGGGCTTGCTCATATACGCTCAAATACTTATAAAAGACTGCACATCCCGCCCCGGCAAGGACGAGCCAGACCGCAGCATAGATGAGCAGAAAACGCCGCCAGCGGCGTTTTGGACGGTTTGTGTCGCGCTTCGGCGCGGGAACGTTTTCCGGCGCCGGGGTTACGTTTTTTTTCTCATCCATGTTTTACGCCCCCTCCGGCAGCACGACAAACGCCGTGGGAATGTTGCGCGGCCCGGTGACGGAGGCGCAGTTGTTGATGATCTCGCCGCCGTACACCATAACGCTGGAGGAGCCGCCGTCGAGATTGCCGGCGTTCACCGCACCGTATTCGAGCATCACGTCGGCCACGTCCTGCATCGTAGCGCCGAGCGTGTTGATCGACCGCCCGTCGAGCACGAGCAGCAGCACGCTCCCGTCGGCGCATTGACCGATGGCCGTGCGCGGGTTGACGCCTCCGCCGAAGTTTTTCGATTGAAGCTCGCCATTGATGATGAGCGAGGAGGCCAGACCGTCGTGCGTTGTGAAGCTCACGGCGTTGGTGATGCCCTGCGCCACGGCCTCGTCTCCCGTCATCGTACCGACGTGGAGGATGGAATCGCCGTCAAAGCCGACGACGTTATACTTTGTGCCGCCGTTTCCGTGGCGGAGAACACCCTCGGAAATCACCAGCCCCTGCGGCACGCCGCCGTTGCCGCGGCCGTTTTCATCGTTGAAGCCGCCGGCGTTGATGCCGGCGACGGCGTTGTATTTTTCTACGAGCTCTGTGAGCTGCATGCCGGGAATGCTCGCACTAAACTCCTTCGCGGAAATGCCGAGCACAATGCGCGACGGATTTCGCACAATGAGCATTTTGCCTTTGGCTGTGCCGTGTGTGATCGCGATGAGCTCTATACCGCCATCGTCGCCGTCCGTTTCATCCGGTGCCGCAGGCGCGATGTGGATGAGCGAGGTGTTGACCGTTTCGGTCTCATCGGTCTCCGTACTCTCGCTCTTGAAGGCGTCTACCTCTTCCTGCGAGAGGAAGATGTTCGGAATCCATTGAATGGCGCTCGTTTCGCGCATGGAGCGGCAGAACTTCTCCGTTACGGTCGGGGAGGGCCCCTTTTCCAGCACCCAGATCACGCCGAGGAGTGTAATGACAATAAGTGCGAGCGTCACGAGCAGAAAAGCACCCACCCGCCCCAGCGGGCGAAGAGCGCCTTTGGACTGCCTGGTATTACCTTTTGGGTGCATGGTCATCCCAACTTCCTGCGTTTTTTTTTCATTTTACCCGGTACGAAAGACGATTGCAAGCGGGTTTGCCGATATTATCGCAAACCCGCCCGCTTTTTTCTTTTATGCGTTGTCCGGCGTGCCGGTGTTGGCGAAGAGCGCGGCTTCCGCGCTCTCGTAGGCGGTGTACCAGACGGTTTGGCCTTCCTCAAGGCCGGAGACGATCTCGACCTTCTCGCCGTCCGATACGCCGGTGACGACTTCCACGGGATTGGTCAGCTCTCCGGTTTTGGCGTCATAGCCGGTGTACACGACCGTCGAGAAGCCCTGCTCGGCAAGCGCCTCCGCGGGAAGCCAAAGGACGTTCTCCGTTGTGCCGACGGTGAGCACCGCCATGGCGTTCATGCCGTCGAGCATGTTCTCTGCGCGCGGCAGCGTGATGGTGACGGTGTATTTGCTGTTGCCGCCGTTATTTTTCCCGTTCGGATCAATGGCGCTCACGGTGCCGGTAAAGGCGCGGCCCGGCAGCGCGTCAACGGTGATTTCCGCCTCCTGCCCGGTGTGGACGGAGAGAATGTCCATCTCATCCACGAGCATCTGTACACTTACCGTATCTATGGAGGAGACGCGCATGAGCTCGGTTTCGGTGCGGTCATACATCTCAAAGGCGGGCTCTTCGCCGCCGCCACCGCCGCCCCAGTAGATCGGCTCGTCCGGTACTTCCGGCTCCTCCGGCTTTTGTGGGCGCACGACCCAGAGCAGAACGCTGTTTTCATCGTATACGAGATAGACGAGATCGTTCACGGCGAGCCGGTTGGGGTTGGAATTGACCCAGCCGGCAGCGTCCGCGTCCCAGTCGTAGACCGATACGCCGTCAAAGTTCGTCACGGGGATGGATTCGGCGCTCTCCGTATCTATGACAGGCTCCGCCGTGAGATCGCTTACCGGCGCGGCGGGCGCGGCGAGGAATGTCATGCTGCCGAAGGTGAGCTCGGAGAGGAGTGCTGCGCGGACGGTGTATTCCTCCGGCACACCCTCGGAGGGGCTGGCGAGCAGCGCTGCGGTATAAGTCCCGGCGTTTTTCATGACGCCGATGTGCGCTGTGTCGAGATCGGACACACGTCCCGCGGCGGAGGCTGTGACGGTGCCGCTCTGGTAGAGCCGGAAGAGCTTGAGCATAGTGTCCTCATAGTCGCGGTGGAGCTGGGAGAGACGGCGGTATTCGCCCTCGGCGTCTACGTCGCGCAGCGTGAGAACGGTCGTGCCGGCGTAGATCTGCCGCCCGACGGCGGTGTTGATTGCCGCAACCGTGCCCGCCGATGCCGTCACATTCCATGCGCTGTGCGCATAAAGCGTGCCGGTGCCGACGGTTTCGCCGTCGAGCACAATCTCGGCGTTCGCGCCGAGCACGGGACCGTCGTCGGTGAGCGTCACGGTGAGCGTGCTGCCCCGGCAGATCTCGATCCGCCCTGAGTACTCCGTGCCATCCTCGCAGCGGACGGTGACGGCTTTGCCGGGGGTCGCGGCGTCGGACGCCGTTTCGGCGTCTACGGCCATGCGCCCGTCGAGAGAGACGACCATGAGAGCGCCGTGCTCGCGGATGACGCTCTGTACGTCGTCGCCCGCCTCGGCGTAGACCGCCTTGACGCGGCCCGCGGCGGGCGCGGCAAGATAGGCGTTCGTCGCGCCGGAGGCCGCGGTGCGCACTTCCCCG
>CAVIVK010000145.1:0-2989 GCA_963645975.1 Bifidobacteriaceae bacterium
TCAAATCTCGGCAGCGTGGAGCTCACGGTCGCGCTGCACCGCGTCTATGACCCCATGAAGGATCGGATTTTGTTCGATGTCGGGCATCAGTCCTATGTTCACAAAATCCTGACCGGACGCCGTGACTCTTTTGATACGCTCCGTCAGCTTGATGGCATTTCCGGTTTTCCCAAGCCGTGCGAGAGCAACGCTGATCCGTTTCTGGCCGGGCATGCCTCTGATTCCGTGTCGCTTGCCGCGGGAATGGCACGAGCCCGTACGCTCATGCACGGAAATTACGATGTTGTCGCCGTCGTTGGCGACGGCGCGATGACCGGCGGTTTATGCTACGAGGGACTGAGCGATCTCGGTGCGAGCCGCGAGGCTGCCGTAATTGTTCTCAACGATAACGGCATGTCCATCAACGAGAATGTCGGCGGCGTTGCCCGGCTGCTTCGCCGCGCGCGTACCCGTCCGGGGTATCTGCGCTTTAAGCGGACGTACCGCCGCGTAATGAAAAAGCATCCGCGCGCCTATGAGGAGCTGCACCGGCTCAAGGAGCGGATAAAAGCGCATCTTTTGCCGTCAGGAATTTTCGATGATCTGGGCTTTTACTATATTGGACCGGTAGACGGCCACGATGAAAAAGCGCTCGAAATGACGCTGCGCTGGGCAAAGGATCTTCGCCGCCCGGTTGTCGTCCATGTAGTGACGGTGAAAGGAAAGGGCTATGCCCATGCGGAGGAAAACCCGCAGATTTACCACGGCGTCAATCCGTTCGATCCCGAGACTGGCGTTAAAGTAGAAGAGGCCAACGATTTTTCCGCCGCCTTCGGTGCTTCGGCGATAGCGCTGGCGGAAAAAGACCCGACCGTCTGCGCCGTTACCGCGGCGATGGAACAGGGGACGGGGCTTTCCGAGTTTGCCCGGCGGTTTCCGCAGCGGTATTTTGAGCTCGGAATTGCCGAAGAGCATGCCGCGGCCATGTGTGCTGGAATGGCAAAGCAGGGGCTTACCCCCATTTTCGCCGTCTATTCCACATTTCTCCAGCGCTCTTACGATATGCTGATAGAAAACATCGGCCTCATGGGGCTGCACGTCGTTTTGGCTGTGGATCGTGCGGGGCTTGTCGGTCATGATGGCGTCACACACCAGGGATCATTTGATGTGTCATTTCTTAGCGCAGTACCGAACATGACCGTTTACGCCCCGGCGAGCTTTCATGAAATGGACTCTATGCTCTCCATCGCTGTGCGGGAAAAATCCGGGCCGGTGGCGCTGCGATATCCCCGCGGCGGAGAGGGAGCCTATACTGACGATCATTCCCGCGAGGATACAACCGTTCTTTGCAGCGGTGACGATGTTACAATCGTCTCGTACGGTATTTCGATCAATGCAGTGCTCGCTGCGGCAAAAGAGCTCGCGAAGGACGGCATCCGCGCCGAGGTCATCAAGCTCAATCGCCTGCTGCCGCTTGCCCCGGAACTTGTCCGCGAGTCGCTTCAAAAAACCGGCCGCTTTATTATGGTGGAGGAATCCTGCCGTTCCGGCGGCATGGGTACGCTTCTTTTGGCGGATGCCGCAGCAAACGGCGTTTTGCTTCGCGGCGCGCAGCTGCTGGATCTTGGCAGCGGCGTCATTAAGCACGGCTCGGTCGACGAGCTGCAGCACCGGCTGCATCTTGATGCGGATGGCATTGCCGCCGCGGCAAAGGAGATAATGCATGAAAAAGATCCGGCTTGATCAGCTTGTATTTGATAAAGGTCTTGCCGAGAGCCGTGAGCGCGCCAAGGCGTATATCATGGCGGGCAGCGTATACGTAAACGGACAGAAGGAGACGAAGCCCGGCACCTCCGTGCCGGAAGATTCCGCTGTAGAAATGCGCGGCGAAACGCTCCCGTATGTGAGCCGCGGCGGGTGGAAGCTGGAAAAAGCGCTGCGCGTTTTTCCCATCGACGTGACGAACGCCGTATGTATCGACTGCGGTGCGTCTACGGGTGGTTTTACGGACGTCCTGCTGAAAAACGGTGCCGCCAAGGTCTATGCCGTGGATGTCGGCTATGGCCAGCTCGCCTGGAGCCTTCGCACCGATCCGCGCGTCGTCTGCATGGAGCGGACGAACATCCGCTATGTTACGCATGAGCAGATTCCCGAAGAAATGGATGTTGCCGTGGCTGATTTGAGTTTCATTTCGCTCCGGCTCGTTTTGGGCGCTGTGTGCGCCCTCCTGAAGCCCGGCGGTGAAATGGTCTGCCTTGTTAAGCCGCAGTTTGAAGCGGGGAAAGATAAGGTGGGGAAGAAGGGCGTGGTGCGCGATCCTGCTGTTCATGCGGACGTACTGCGTGAGTTTCTGCGCTATGCGCCGGAATGCGGTTTCGGCGTGCGCGGGCTGGATTTTTCCCCCATCCGCGGACCGGAAGGAAACATTGAGTACCTTGCCTGGCTCAAAAAGAATGCAGACAGCATTCCGGAACCGGACATTGAGGCGCTCGTTGCCGCGTCACACGCGGCGCACGGAAAGGATTCAGATCAATGAAAGACGGATATATTCTTCTCTGCCCGAACGCGCACCGCGATCACGGTCTGGAGTCTACGCTCGCAATCGCTGCGGCGCTGCGCGAGCATGACCACGACGTCCGCATTGCGCCGTTTCTTAGCGACGGGCTGGAGAACACCTGGTCGCCGGATATTCCGACCGTCACTCTTCCGATGGCGCTGCCCGGTGCGCGTCTCGTTGTTTCGCTCGGCGGCGACGGCACGATTTTACAGCTTTCCCGGTATCTTGCCGGTTCCGGCGCCCCGATCCTCGGTGTAAATCTCGGAAACAAGGGCTTCCTTGCCGAATTGGAGCAGACGGAAACCGACTGTATTTTAGAAGTCGCTGACGGGCACTACACCGTGCAGACGCGCATGATGCTCGATCTGAAGCTCTTTCGCAAAGGGGAACTGGTATATGCCGGCAGCGCGCTCAATGAAGCGGTTGTCCGCGCCTCGGTGAGCATGGTAAAGC
>CAVIVK010000146.1:0-2259 GCA_963645975.1 Bifidobacteriaceae bacterium
GGACGACGCCGACGGCGCCGGTGGCGGCAGCGGTCGTCTCCGAGGCCATGATGGAGCCGACGAACACGCCGTGATCCCAGTCGCGGCTCTGGTAGACGAGCGGCGCGGTCTTGGCGCGGCGGCCGCCGAACACGATCGCGGAAATGGGGACGCCCTGCGGGTTTTCAAACTCGCTCGAAATGCACGGGCAGTTGACCGCCGGGGAGCAGAAGCGGGAGTTCGGATGCGCGCCGGGCACGCCGGAGGCGGGATCCCACGGCTCGCCCTTCCAGTTGAGCGCGTCCGTCGGCGGATTCTTGTCAAGTCCTTCCCACCACACGGTGCCGTCCGGCTTAAGGACGACGTTTGTGAAGATGGTGTTTTTGCGCGTTGCGGCGAGAGCGTTGGGGTTCGTCTTCTCGCTCGTGCCGGGGGCGACGCCGAAGAAGCCGTTTTCCGGGTTGACCGCCCAGAGACGGCCGTCCGGGCCGGGGCGCAGCCAGGCGATATCGTCGCCGACGCACCAGCACTTCCAGCCCTTTTCGCGCCACGCCTCCGGCGGGATGAGCATGGCGAGGTTGGTCTTGCCGCAGGCGGACGGGAACGCGCCGCAGATGTAGCGGATCTCGCCCTTGGGGTTCTGCACGCCGAGAATGAGCATGTGCTCGGCGAGCCAGCCCTCCTCGCGGCCGAGCGTGGAGGCGATGCGCAGCGCAAAGCACTTCTTGCCGAGCAGCGCGTTGCCGCCGTAGCCGGAGTTGACGGACATAATGAGGTTTTCTTCCGGGAAGTGCGCAATGTAGCGCTTCTCGGCGTCGAGCTCCGCCTTGGAGTGAAGACCGCGGACAAAATCCGCCGAGTCGCCAAGTGCTTCGTAAACGGCGGTGCCGACGCGCGTCATGATCGCCATGGAGCAGACAACATAGATCGAGTCGGTGATCTCGATGCCGTATTTGGCAAAGGGAGAGCCGATCGCACCCATTGAGTAAGGGATAACATACATCGTCCGGCCTTTCATGCAGCCGGCATAGATGTCATGCAGCTTTGCTTTCATTTCGTCCGGCGCCATCCAGTTATTCGTGGGACCGGCATCCTCTTCCTTCTTGCAGCAGATGAACGTGCGTCCCTCAACGCGGGCGACGTCGTTGAGCGCGCTGCGGTGGTAAACGCAGCCCGGCAGCTTTTCCTCATTGAGCTTCACAAGCTCGCCGGTGACGTATGCTTCCCGGCGCAGCGATTCAAGCTGCGTTTCCGTGCCGTCGATCCAGACGACGCTGTCCGGCTGCATCAGCGCGCGGCTTTCCTCGACCCAGTCGGTGATATGGTGATTGATCGTATATGCCATTGCCCGGAGCCTCCTATTGTTTTTACATTATATTATTCATAATAGACGGAAAAGTTCCATTTGGCAATGGCATATGTCGAGAAAAGTGGGCAATTTTGCAATTTTCATTTGTCGAACTTGCGTAAAAGTGCATTTGAGAGCGCGGCAAATTGCATGATGGAGAGCGTTTCGCCGCGCACGGTGGGCGGGAGAAGCGCTTCCTCCATGGCAGATGCAATATCGGCGCGGTCGAGCTCGGAGAAGCCGGAGCGCAGAGCGTTTGCGAGCGTTTTCCGCCGCTGGGCGAACGCGGCGCGAACGGTGCGGAAGAAAAACTTCTCGTCGTCCACCTGCGCGGGGGGCGCAGCGCGCCGGTCCATGCGCACAACGGCGCTCGTCACCTTCGGCTGCGGCACGAAGCAATGCGGCGGCACGTCGAAGAGAAGCCTGGGCTTCGCGTACCATTGCACAAGTACGGAGAACGCCCCATATTCGCCCGTGCCGGGCGCGGCGCAGAGCCGCTCGGCAACCTCTTTTTGGATCATCACCGTGACGCTTTCAAAGCAGCCCGCTTCGAGAAATGCGGTGATGAGCGGCGTCGTCACATTATACGGCAGATTGGCGCACACCTTCCATGGCCGATCCCCGAGCGTTTCGGCGCATACGGCAGACAAATCTGCCTTGAGAGCGTCGGCAAAGACGACGGATACATTATCGAAATCCGCGAGCGTCTCCGCGAGCACGTCCCGCAGCCGTTCATCCAGCTCGATGGCCGTGACGCGCCCGGCGGTTTTCGCGAGCTCCGCCGTGAGACATCCGACACCGGGGCCAATCTCCAGCGCGCCGTCGGTTTTTTCAATGCCGCTCTCGGCGGCAATCTGCTGCGGTACCCAGGCGGCGGTCAGAAAGTTCTGCCCCATGGATTTGGAAAAATGAAAGCCGTGGCGCTGCAATAG
>CAVIVK010000147.1:0-12457 GCA_963645975.1 Bifidobacteriaceae bacterium
CGCTGCCGTTCGGCAGTTCGATCTCCGCCAGCTCGTCGTAGGTAACGCCGTCGACGTGCTCCACGATCATCAGAGGGCTGGCGATCTCCTTAATTGTCTTATATTCGCGGATCACTGCTCCTCACCTCCCCGGACAACTTCGTCGATCTCAGACTGCATCTCGTCGAGAATGCCGTCGTAAACCTTCTCATATTCTTCCTGCGGCGCCATTTTCGCGCGGCCGATGGCCTCGCGCGCGCCGATGTTGAAGAGGCCGTTGAGCTCCGCGCCCTTTTCGAGCGCGGCGCGGCACTTCGCATCGTACTGCAGCACGAGATCGAGCAGACGGTACTGCTTGCCATAAGAGGAATAGGCGTCCTCGGTGATGAAGGCGTTCTGCTGCAGGAAGTCCTCGCGGATCATACGCGCGGTTTCCATCGTCATGCGGTCGGCGGGGCTGAGAGCGTCCTGACCGACAAGGCGGACGATTTCCTGAAGCTCTGCCTCTTCCTGCAGAATGCTCATGGCCTTCGTGCGGTTGGCCATATACGTCGCGCCGAATTCCTTATCGTAGAACTCGCGCAGCGAGTCGGTGTACAGCGAGTAGGAAGTCAGCCAGTTGATCGCCGGGAAGTGGCGGGCGTAAGCAAGCGAGCTGTCGAGCGCCCAGAACACCTTGACAATACGCATCGTAGCCTGCGATACCGGCTCGGACGTGTCGCCGCCCGGAGGCGAGACGGCGCCGATGGCGGTAACGCTGCCCTGGCGCTTGTCGCTGCCGAGGCAGGTGACGCAGCCGGCGCGCTCGTAGAACTGCGCGATGCGGCTGGCAAGGTAGGCGGGGTAGCCTTCTTCGCCGGGCATCTCTTCCAGACGGCCGGACATCTCGCGCAGCGCCTCCGCCCAGCGGGACGTGGAGTCGGCGAGAACGGCAACGTCGTAGCCCATGTCGCGGAAATACTCCGCGATGGTGATGCCGGTATAGATGGAAGCCTCACGCGCGGCCACGGGCATATCGGAGGTGTTTGCGATAAGCACCGTGCGCTTCATCAGCGGCTCGCCGCTGCGGGGGTCTTTCAGTTCGGGGAACTCGTTGAGAACGTCGGTCATCTCGTTGCCGCGCTCGCCGCAGCCGATGTAGACGACGATGTCCACATCCGACCACTTTGCGAGCTGGTGCTGCACGACGGTCTTGCCGCTTCCGAACGGTCCGGGGACGGCTGCCGTGCCGCCCTTGGCAACGGGGAACATGGTGTCAATGATGCGCTGTCCGGAGTTCAGCGGACGGCTGGGGGTGAATTTGCCGGCGTTCGGGCGCTGGATACGCACCGGCCAACGCTGGATCATGTCCAGCTCGATCTCGCTGCCGTCGCCGAGCGTCAGGCAGGCGATCTTTTCCTCGACGGTGAATTCGCCGCCGCGGATCCACTTCACGGTGCCGTTCTTGATCGTCGGGGGAACCATGATCTTGTGGAGAATGGCGCTCGTCTCCTGCACGGTGCCGATCACGTCGCCCGCGCCGAGCTCGTCGCCCTCCTTCGCCACGGGGACGAAGTTCCATACCTTCTTGCGGTTGAGCGCCGGAATGCTCACACCGCGGGCGATCGTCTCGCCGGTGAGATCGCGGATCTCCGGCAGGGGGCGCTGGATACCGTCATAAATGTTTTCGAGCATGCCCGGCCCGAGCTCCACGCTCAGCGGCATACCGGTCGTCACAACCTCGGCGCCGGGGCCAAGGCCGGAGGTCTCCTCGTAAACCTGAATGGAGGCGCTGCCGCCGGTCATATTCAGAATTTCGCCGATCAGGTGCTGTTCGCCGACGCGGACAACGTCCGATACGTTGGCGTCCTCCAGACCGTCGGCCACCACCAGCGGTCCGGATACTTTAATCACTTTTCCGCTCAATGTTCTACCTTCTTTCCGTTAAGGTTCCGGCGCGGCGATATCCGCCGCCCGGCGCGCCGTATGCGGCGCAAAAGGGTCGTTAAAGAATTGTTCTTAGGCTGCACCGCATAATTCGGCGAGAGCGGGCGGCGAGGGGTTTTGCGATGGAAAACAGGCGCTTTCCCGCAGCAATACTTTGTGTATTGCAAGGGGAAGGAACGACTTTTCCGCGCAAAAGCGCCGCCGGACGCCGATGACGATATTGTGCGGTGTTGCCTTTATAAAATGTTGCTGCCGACGGCGCGTTCCACGGCCGAGCGCAGCGCGTTCTGGCCGAGACCAAGCGTCCCATCCCGTCCGGGGATGAGGATGATCGCCGGCGTGGGGCTGTCCTTGAAGCGGTCGATCTCGTGCGAAAGCTCCGCAGCCAGGTTCTCCTCCAGATAGAGGATGGCGTATTCGCTCTCGCCGGAGGTGATCCGGCGGAGGGTGTGCCGCGCCTCGTCCGCATTGTCCACGGGGAACACGTCCAGCCCAAGCGCTTTAAAGCCCATGACGGTTTCTCTGCCGCCCATGACGCCGATCTTATACATAGCTCTCACGCAGCCTTTCTTTCAGTCGCTCCGGGTCGATGCCGGCCAGGAGCCCGGTGAGCACCATGCGAACCGCCATGGTGTTGCCCTCCTCCGCCGTCAGATAACCGACGACCTGTTCGGGGCCGAAGCTCTTGAGATGCGCGCCGGTCATGTAGCGGTTGACGGCGTTGTCGCACTCGCGCTCAAACTCCGTCATTGCGCCGCCCTCGATGGCAGCCGCGCCAAGCACGGCGGCATCCCGGAACGGTGTTGCGGCGAACGCCGCGGCGATCCCTTCGCCGGAGAACACCGCCTGCACGAGCCGCTGTACGGGAACGTTGCCGCCCGCAACGAGCGCGCCGCGGAGGAACTCCGCGTCCTTGCCCATGCGCACACAGCGCACCGCGGCGCGGAGATTCGCGCTGTCGATGAGCGTTGTGACATAGCCCTTGACGAACGGGCTCGAAACCGCGTCGGCCAGCGCCTTGAGATCCTCATAGTACGCCTTGTCGAGCGCAAAGTCCGCAAGCTGCGGATTGCCGGTACGGGCGAGAATGCCCTTGGCTTCCGCCATGGCTCCGCCGAGCTTGCCGGGGATAAACTGGAAGCTGTCCTCGCGGAACGCCGCTTCGAGCTTTTCCGGCTCGATCTGTCCGGCGTCGGAGAGGAGGTACGCCGCATCAACGCCCGCGCCTTCGCCCTTGACGATGGTTTTGGCGTTGTGGTAATCGTACTTCAGCCGGAAGATGCCCACCAGCTCCTTTTCCGGAACGTAGCGCGCGATCTCCGCGTAGATCCCCGCCTGGCGCTTGGCGAGCGCCTCGCTCACCGCCGCGCTGCCCTTGCCGGAGAGATCGGGCCAGCCGATCTCGGCGAGGAGACGAGCGGCCTCCTCAAAGCTGCCGGAGGAGAGCATCTGCTCGAGCCGGTCACGGCGGAGCATGCGGTTCTCCCGCGCCTTAAGCATCGAGGAGATGAACAGATAATCTCTGTCCGAAACGTTTTTCTTTGCCATTTTCTTCCCGCCTTCCAGCCGAATCAGTCAAAAAGGATGGCGGCGATCTCCGCATCCAGACTGTTCCGGCTCAGCGCAAGAAGCGTGTCAACGGTGCAGTTGACTTCCACGCTGCCCTCGCGGAGCTTGAGACCGCCGGAGAAGTCGCCGCTCTCGTCCGAGAGGGTGAGCCCGGCGGGGAGACCCCGCTCGGTCAAAATCGCGTTCGCACCGCGGACGATCTCCTCGCCCATGGAGCGATCCTGGCTGTTGACAACCAGCGTTTCATGCCCGGTGACCGCGGCATGACCCGCCTGAGCGGCGAGGAACGCCGTATACTCCTTCTGCGGCAGGGCGAGGAGCTTTTCCTTTGCTCTGTCGTAGGCGCGCTCGAGGATGTTCTGCTTGAGCGCGAGCGTATCCTTGCGGCTCTGGAGCTTTGCGGCGCGTTCAACGCGCTCGGCGCGGAGACGAACTTCGGTGTTGCCCTCGTTCATGCGCGCTTCATACGCCTCGTCCGCTTTTTTCTGATAGGCAGCGCGGATCTCCCCGGCCGTCTTTTCGGCCTCGGCGATCACGGCGGCGGCGGCTTCGTCCGCCTCCGCGGTGATGCGAGCCGTGATTTTTTCAATTCCGTTCATGGCGATACCGGTCCTTTCCGGATCAGGCGCCGAGGTGCAGATTCAGCAGCATCAGGAAGGAGGCGAGCAGCGAGAGGATGGCGTAGAACTCGACCGTGATGCAGAGGATGATGCCCTTCGCCCAGTCGTCGGGACGCTTGGCCATCAGGTTAACGGCAGTAGCGGCCACGCGGCCCTGCGCCGGAGCGGAAAGCGCGGCGCCGGTCGCCATCGGGAGGCAGGCGCACGCAACGCGCAGACCGTCAACGACCGTGAGGCTGGTCGGATCGATGCCGCCGCCGAAGACGCCCATCTGGAGCAGCGCGAAGAACCACACGACGAGGCCGTACAGACCCTGCGTGCCGGGGATAACCTGAAGAATCATGACCTTGCCGAAGTAAGAGGGATCTTCGCTGAGAAGGCCGGTACCGGCTTCACCGGCGTAGCCGCAGCCCTTGGCAGAGCCGGCGCAGCAGAGGCCGCACGCGAGAGACGCGCCCAGGAAACCGATGGCGAGACCGCCGAAGCTTTCAAAGAATGCACTAATCATTGTTTTACTCCTCCTTGATATCTACATATTTCGTTTGAATTTTCAGAGGCCGGAAGGCCTTGCCGCCGTCCCGGTACCACTTGCCGAAGAATTCGAGGAACTGCAGTCGCAGCGTGTGCACGAAGCAGCCGATCAGGTTCAGCGCAAAGTTCAGCGCATGGCCGATGCAGAACACGAACACGAAGAGGATCGTGCCGCCCACGGTCATGCCGTTGGCGTTGCCGAGCGAGCCAAGCTGGTTAAAGACGCTCGCAATAACGCTGCCGGCGAGCATCAGCGCCATCAGACGCGAGTAGGAGAGCAGATCGCCCAGATACCCGGTCGCGCCGTTGTACACCGCGGTGAATATACCGGTGATCTTCCCGAAGCCCTTGCCGGTGATGAGCTGGCCGAGCACCATCATGCCGATGCCGACGAAGAGGACGATTTTCGTCCCGCCGGTCACCATGACGAGAATGCCCGCCATCATCACCCACCAGCACAGATCGTTGAGCAGGGCGTCCGCCCACTCGCCGTCTCGGAGCTTGAGGTAAATGCCGATACCGACGCCCACCGCCAGATGGATTGCGCCGAGGCAGATCGCCGCGACGAGAACGTACAGCGGGTTGTTGCCTTCGAGCAGGTTGAGCGGCAGATCGATCGTGATGCTGCCGAGATGGATCGTGCCGAGATACGGTACGATCGACCAGTCCTTGCCGAACCAGCCGCCGATAACGGAGACAACGTCGCCGAAGAAGCCGCCGGTCAGGAAACCGATGATGAATGTAGAGATACCGCATTCGATCAGCAGCCCCGCGGCATTTTTCATGCTCCCCTTCGGCTTTGCTTTCCAGAGGAAGAGCAGTCCCGCGATCAGCAGGATCAAGCCGTATGCCATATCCGCAAACATGATGCCGAAGAACAGCGCGAAAAACGGCATGATGAAGGGGTTGGGGTCGAGTCCGTTGTACGCCGGGAGAGAATACATCTCCGTGACGATGTTGTACGGGCGGGTCAAGGCGTTGTTGCGCAGCTGGATGGGAACTTCCTCCGGGTGCTCCGGATCGGGTTCCTCCGTCTCCCAGGCGCAGCAGTATTTCGAGAGAGTCTCGCCGAGCTTTTTCTCTTCCGGCGCGGTGAGCCAGCCTTCGAAATAGAAGGTGCTGTCCGATTGCAGAAGCCGTTCCGCCGTCTCCTCGCGCGCGATGCGCGTTGAGAGCGTGTCCGCGCCGAGCTGCAGCGCGTCGCGGTGCGGGGCATAAGAGGCAAGCTCTTCGATCTTTTTGGCCGCCTGCGCGGTCAGCTCCTCGCTGCGCAAGAGCGCAGCGGCGCGGATCTGCTCCGGCGTTCCGGTGCCTTCCGGCAGAGAAATGGCCGAAAAGCCGAGCGGCCGGAGCGCCGCGGCGACCGTCTCGCGGTCCTCCCGGCGGAAGAACAGCGATACATACCGGCTGGTCTTGTCCTCGGAGACGAGATCAAAGCTGACCTCCAGCGGCGCAAGCGCGGCGTTCACTTCCTCCATGGGAACAGCGGCGGGAAGCGTGCCGAGCTGCGTTTCGCAGCTTTGCGTCTCCATGCGCTCGAGCGGGACGTTCAGCGCCGTCCAGGGGCTCATGGCCTCCGCCGCGGCGCGTTCCCGGCTGGCGCGGGCGAGGAGGCTGCGCGCCTCCGCGTCCAGCGAGAGGATCTCTCCCGCCAGAGCGAGATCGGCTTCCAGAGCGCTCTCGTCGAGCAGCCTGTCGCATTCGACCTCCGGCTTCGGCGTAAGCAGGCCCTTTTTGGCCGGGGCATGCTTGTCCAGCAGGCGCAGCGCGTTGACGATCGTTGTCTGATCCGAGCGCTTCTGCCAGACCTTCCCGCCGTCCGAACGCCGGAAGGCCGTCAGCTCCTCCCGGTCGGGCCGGCCTGCCGGATCCGACACCTCCACGCAGCCGAGAAGCATCAGCTCACGCAGCAGTTCTTCCTTTTGGGAATGAACGCCGATGAGCCGGAGCTTTTTCATGGCTACAATGCTCATTTATCCGTTCACGATCCTTTCCACGATCCGGTCGGCCGCCTCTTCGAGACGGTTCTCCGCGAGAGTGCGCAGAGCGTCCATCTCCTCGCGCGCCGCCTGCCGGATCTTTTCACTTTCCGCAGCGCTCTTTTCCTCCGCTTTTTTCGCAAGCGTCCAGAGCTCTGCCGCAGCTCTTTCCGTGGCTTCCTTCACAGCCGCGCTCCCTTCCGCTTCGGCTTTTGCGGCAATTTCCTTTGCTTTCTGCGCCGCTTCCGCCTTCTTCCGGGCCGCTTCCTGTTCCGCCTGCTCTACGGCAAGAATTGCTTCCAGTGCCATTTTTTGAAACACCTCCCGTCGCCGTTTAATATTCTGACAGCGTAACTGTACACTTTTTTTCCATCAATTTCAAGTGATAATGTCGCGAAATTGTCATGTTATTCGTTATATGATGAAAATTTCCCTGTTTTGACTAAATCCGGTTTTCACGTTTTGGGCATGTTGCATTTTATGCTTGCAAAATGCGAAAGAAACTATATAATATTATATAATAAATAAATTGTGCCCATCGTTTGGGCACGGAAAATCCCCATTCTGCACCCATAAAGGAGACTCTTTCATGGCAGACCGATATACCCGACATATGAACGACCGGCGGGAGGGCCGTCAGCTTTACACGCTCCCCGCCTATAACCGCATCCAGCCGTATATCCTCCGCCGCCGGAGCGATGCTACCTGCTTCCTCTCGGACAGCGTGGAGGTGACCGGCGTGGAAAAGTGGCTGCGGGAAAAGCGCGCCGGCGGCTGGGCGAATCTCGGCTTTCTGCATTTGATCATCGCGGCCTACGTCCGCACGGTGTCCATGCGTCCGGGCGTCAACCGGTTCGTTTCGGGCCGTCGCATCTATGCCCGCAACGACATTGAAGTCGTCCTTCCCGTCAAGCGCAGCGCCTCCGTCACCGCGACGGAGACGAGCGTCAAGGTCCGCTTCGCGCCGACGGACACGGTCTTCGATGTTTACCGCAAGCTCACCGAGGCAACAGACGAAGTCCGCGCCGACATTTCTCTCAGTGCGCCGGAAAAGCTTGCCAACTCGCTCATGCGCTTCCCCCGCATTTTGCTGCGCATGGCGATGAGTATTTTCCGCCTGATGGATTACTTTGACTGGCTGCCGCGCACATGGCTGGACGCAAGCCCGTTCCACGGAAGCGTGACGATGCTCGATCTCGGCAGCTTCGGCGTACCGCCTGCGGATCCCCATCTCGCCGATTTCGGCAACATCCCCTGTGCCGTTTCGTTCGGCGCGCGGCGCAAGGTGCAGGAGGCCGACGGCACCGCCTCCGGCGTCGAGCGGCACTATGTGGATCTCCGCATCGCCTGCGACGAGCGCATCGCTGACAGCTATTACTTTGCAAGTGCTCTCAAGTGCCTGAAGTATTTTCTCCGCAATCCCGCTCTGCTGGAGCTCGCTCCGGAGTCCGTGGAAGAGGATGTGAACTGAGTTTTCCCCCGGGCGGAAGCTTTTTCCGCCCGATTTCCCTCTTTTGCCATATATTTCCGCGAAAAATGCTGCGGCAGGGGCTTGCAATTTTCCCGGCTTGTGGCATAATATTATGTTAACGGCTTTGTCTCTATATTTTAAATGGTACATAACGGGAGATACTCCATGAAACGAAAGATCCTTTCTCTCATTCTCTGCTGTGCGCTGCTGCTCTCTCTCGCCGCCTGCGGCAAGACCGAGACGCCGCAGCCGACGGCGAGCACCGGAACGGAGAGCGTTCCGGAAAGCGTCAGCCCCGCCGCAGCCGAGGGCATTTCCTACGCCGACGCCTACGCGCAGTACACCGCGATCTACGGCGCGCTGCTCAACGCCGTGCAGCAGCGGCTCGACGCGCACGATGCCCGGCTTCAGGCCGAGTATCCGGACAGCTACTATATGAACTCCGATTACCTTCTGCTCGTGTACGTTCCGTTCACGACGGCGTATCCCTCGCTCGGCCGGGAGCTTCGTGCAGACAATCTGGACGCAGCGCAGACATCCCTTCGCGAAACGTTTTCCGACGCCGTTCTCACGATGAGCGCGCCGGGGCGCTACGAGGCGGTGTACACCTACGTGGACAAGACCTCCGGCACCGAGGTGCAGCGCGAAGGCAAATGCCAATGGGACTGCGACGGGCTGACCGGCGCGATCCGTGTCCGCGCGTACATTGACGGCGCGCTGACCGAGTTCACCGAGTTCGTCCCGCTCGGCGGCAGCCGGTATCTTCTCTACACCGCGACCGACAAGGCCATCGTTGAGTACATCGAAGGCGAGATCACGGCGCTCTGGCACGCCCACCGCATCAGCGAACCGGCGCAGGGCCTGTTCCCCGGCGATATGCGTCTCATGCGTCTCGACGAGCAGGACTTCTTCCCCGGCGAGGGTGGTTCCTTCTCCGGCACGGAGTGGATCACCGAAGACGCCGACGCGCAGTACGTCCTCACGCTGCAAAACGGCGAGATGGTCTATACCGGCAAGATCTCGCAGGATCTCGTGGATCAGGACGGCAACCGCACCGGCATCGTCTGGCAGAATATCGCGCCGATCACGCTTCTTTCCTGAACGAACCGCACCGCTTCTCCGTCATATACTTACGAAACCGTCTTTTTAAATCTGCCCGGCCCCGCGCGGGCTTAACGAAGGGAGAAACCTGATATGAAAAAACGCCTTCTTTCCCTGCTGCTGACCGCATGTCTCGTGGCAGCGCTCTTCACCGGTCTTACCGGCACGGCGAACGCCGCCGACGACAAGGTCGTAGGCTATCTCACGAGTTATACTCTCAAGGCAGGCGATTCAGTCTACGCCGTATGTGAGGCGAAAAAGATCGACTTCAGCGCCAATCTCGCCATGATCGGCAAGGTCAACGGCATCACGAACTATAATTATCTGATGCCCGGGAAGGTTCTCTGGCTGCCGACCAAAACGGCCTCGACCTCGGAGGCGTACTATTCTCTCCTTGCGCACACGCTCGTCGCCGGGGAAACGCCCGCCGCGCTCTGCCAGAGCTACGGCATCGACTATAACGCCAACTACAAGCTGCTTGCCGCACTCAACGACAACCTCAACGTGTTCATGGCCGGGCAGCAGTTCATCCTGCCGCTGTATGTGACACCCGCCGGCACCGCAACGCCGACTCCGAGCTCCGGAACGACCGCCGCGCCAACGGCCACACCCTCCGCCGCCACCCCGGTGCCGAACAGCAGCGGCACCTATACTGGCACGATCACCGCTGTTACCGGCAGCTCCATCACGGTCGGCAGCATCTCTTTCGGTGTGCGCGGCGCAGGCATCACGGGCACGGCCAAGGTCGGCAGCACCGCGACCGTTACCTATACCGCCGCAGACGGGGTGTATCAAGCCTCCAAGGTTGTGATTACCGATACAATCACCCCTCTCCCTGGCGACACCGTGAGCTATTATCTCGCGCAGCACACTATCCAGTACGGTGAAACCGTTTCCGGCGTTTGCGCCGCGCTCGGTGTAGATTTTGCGTCAAACGACGCGACGATCCGTAAGATTAACAACATCACCAACTACAACTATATGATGCCCGGAAAGGTCATCCTCCTCCCGACGAAAACGGTCCCGGCCTCCGGCTCCTATTATAAGATTATGGCGCACAAAATCGTTTCGGGCGATACGGTCTACGGTCTTTGCACCTCCTACGGTCTCAACTACTACACCTACGAGAAAATGATCTCCTATCTTAATCCCACCGTCGCGTATTACAACATGCTCCCCGGCAGCATTATCTATATGCCGCAGTACGTTGCCGCCTCCACAACGGTGAAGCCCACCGCTACGCCTGCCCCGAGCGCCGGAACGACCGCCACCGCGGCTCCGTCCGCCACGGCTGCGCCGACGGCTACTGCCGGTACAACCGCCACCGCCGCGCCGAGCGCTTCCGCCAAGGCTACGACAGCGCCCAGCATCCCCGCAGAGGATACGCTCAGCTATCTCGTCATCCCGCACAAAATTCAGGCCGGCGATACCGTCACGAGCATCTGCGAGAAGTACAAGGTAGATTTTGCGGAGAACGACGCCATGATCCAGCGGCTGAACCCCAGCGTGAGCTACAGCTACCTTCTCCCCGGCAACGTCATTCTCATCCCCTCGACAACGTATCCCGCCTCCGGCTCCTACTACAAGATCATGGCGCACAAGATCGTCGCGGGCGACACGGTCTACGGCCTCTGCCTCACCTATGGTCTAAGCTATGAAAACAACATCACCTTCCTGCAGCGGCTGAACAACCGCGACAATCTCGCCACGTACTACGTCGGCCAGACGATTTACATGCCGCTCTACGTCGCCGGTTAACCTTCCGGTAACAAACATCCGAATAACAAAAACGAGGCGCATCCTTTGGGATGCGCCTCGTTTTCGTTTATGTCCTTTGTGCTGTGCTTTGTTGCTGCCGGTCTCAGCCGTTGTCGCGCACGGCCTTGAGCGCCTGCGCGAGCTGATCCGGGCAGGAGGTCGGCTTCATACCGCAGCGGATACCTTCGAGCCGGTTGATGACCTCGTCTACATCCATGCCCTCGCAGAGCTTCGCAACGCCCTGCGTGTTGCCGCTGCAGCCGCTGATGAACTTCACGTTGTGTACCTTGCCGTCCTCTACATCAAAGAGGATCTTGCGCGCGCAGGTGCCGCGGGTCGTATATTCATGTGTCATGTGTCATTATCTCCTTTTCTATGCTTTGCTATGTTTATAGAAGGGTGCTCCCGTTGTAACTCACAATGTTGACATCGGAAACGCCTTCGTTATCGAGCAGCGCTTCGAGCGAATCCATCTGCTTGGCGGTGAGCTTCGCCTCCACGACGAGCTCGGTCTCGGAAAGATTCATCGTGCGGCTCTTAAGCTTATACTTGCCAAGCGTGCCGAGCTTGGAACGCACCGCGCTCTCGCCCTCCGGCGTATAGCGGAAAACGACGAGATACGAATTGGTATGCAGCTTGCCGGAGAGCAGGTTGAGCGCCAAAAACAGCGCGCCGAGCAGCAGCGCCGCGAGAATCGCAACGGTAATATATCCCGCGCCGGTGATGATGCCGGTGACGATGCTCCAGAACATGAACACCGTATCCATCGGATCCTTGATCGCCGTGCGGAAGCGGACGATGGAGAGCGCGCCGACCATGCCGAGTGAGAGGACGACATTGGAGCGCACCGTCAAAATGGCGAGCGCCGTGACCATCGAGAGCATCACGAGCGAGAGCGCAAAGCTCTTGCTGAAGCTGACGCCGCCGTAGGTCACGCGGTAGATCACGAGCACGAAGAGCCCCAGCACGAAGCTCAGCAGGAGCGTCGTGAGCAGCGTGCCGACGGAGATGGCGGTGAATTCCTCAACGAATTTGTTTTTGATGAGATCGGAAATACTCATTGGTTTTTACCCCTCTTTATTCCAGAATGTCCAGGCATTTGGTGTACTTGGAAACGGCGCAGCGCTGTTTTGGCACTCCCTCGAGCAGCGCGCGCACCGGCGCAGGGAGAAAGGCGTCGTACTTTACCTCAAGCACCGCCTCTCCCTCGTCGAATACCGGCACGGTGAGTGCGCGGTCATCGAAAAGATCGGTTTTAAACGGTGCGGTGCGAAGCTCCGTGTCGATCGTGACGCGGACGTTGCCGGTCGGATATACGAACGGATACCGAACGTAATCAACCAGCACCGCCGGCTTCCAGCCATTCTGCCGCAGCCGGGCGAGCTCGCGCGCAAGTCCATCGGTATCGCGCAGCGCCTCGCCGCCGGTGAGAAATGCCTCGGCAAGCTCGCGCGAGATGCGCACCGATTCTTTGCCGGAGAAGTCGCCGTCCTTGCTCTTCTTTTCCAGTATGATGCGCGAAT
>CAVIVK010000148.1:0-6372 GCA_963645975.1 Bifidobacteriaceae bacterium
CATTTTCTCACCATTCCATGCATTTCAGGCTTGACTTTTAATAGTTAGTCTTTCGCGAAAAGATGATCGCGAGGAAGAACGGCGCGCCGAGCAGCGACGTGATCGCGCCGACGGGCAGCGCGCTGCCGCTGCCGAGCGAGCGGGAGAGCGCGTCTGCGCAAAGGAGAAGCAGACTCCCCATGAGCGCCGAGGCGGGGATGGAAACGCGGTGATCGTGCCCAAGCAGGCGCTTTGCCACATGCGGGCAGATGACGCCGACAAAGCCGATGATGCCGAGAGACGATACGCACGCCGCCGTCATCAGCGAGGCGAGCAGCAGCGAGAAAAAGCGCAGACGCGAAACGTTCACGCCCATGCTGCCCGCGGCGGCATCGCCGCTGAGAAGCGCATTGTACCGCCACGCGAGCGCGGAAAACACCGCGAGCCCCGGCACGGCGGCGCAGAGCATGAGAAGATCGGTTTTATAGGTCGCGCGGCCAAGATCGCCGAAATTCCATACGACTGCGGCGGAAAGACCGACATCGGTGGCGTAAAACTGCAAAAGCGTAGTGGCCGCCGTCCAGATTGCGCCGACGGCGATACCCGCAAGCACCACAACGTTCGGCGAGAACGCCTTCACGCGGCAGAGCGCGAGAATGAGCAGGATGGAGAGCGCCGAGAAGAGAAACGCCGTCACGCTCGCGGCGAACGGGTTTACCCCGGCGGTGTAGCTGGCAAGATTGTTGCCCGTGGAGAGAAAGCCCCCGGCAAACACGATGATGGAGAGGTTCGCGCCGAACACGGCGGCGTTGGATACGCCCATCGTGGAGGGCGAGGCCATCGCGTTCGAGAGCGTCGTCTGCATGACGAGGCCGGAGACCGAGAGCGCGGCCCCGGCGATGAGCGCCGCGAGCACGCGCGGCACGCGGATCGAGCGGAGGATCCGCACATTGGCGGCGGAGCCTTTCCCGAAAAGGGCGGCGATGCCGTCCGAAAGGCTCATGCGTGATGCGCCGACGAAAAGGCAGACAAGCGCCATGACAAGCACCGCGAGCGCGAGCGCAGCGAGAATGTACCGGGCGCGTGTTTTGGCTTTCATGGCCGTTCGCTCCTTTCTCGAAATTGCCGCCCTCGTCAGAGGGAGCCTTTTTGCTCTGATTATAAAGCCATCCGCCCCCTGGAGGGAAGCCCCCTAGGGGGATAAAATCTTTACCAAAGTAAAGAGCCGGCGACGTGTATCGCCAGCTCTTGCCTATGTCTTTTATAGATTCTCCCTTACGCAAGGAAGCCCTTGAGGATGCGGTCTTCCGCTTCCTCCTCGGTGAGCCCGAGCGTTTCCAGCTTCAGAAGCTGGTCGCCCGCGATGCGGCCGATGGCGGCCTCGTGGATGAGCTGCGCGTCAAGGTCGTTCGCTGCGATCTCCGGCACGGAGCGGATCTTTGCCTCGTCCATGATGATGGAGTCGCACTGCACGTGGCCGAAGCTCTTCGCGTTGCCGACGACACACGGGCGGAACACCTGCACGGAGTCGTTTTTCGCAACGCTTCGCGAGATCACGCGGCCGCGGGAGTTTTCGCCGTTGAGCTCAATGGTCATGTCCGATTCGGCACGCTGGCTGCCATGGGTGAGCAGGCGCTCCGTGACGACGACGTCCGCGTCCTTGCCGCAGACAATGCGCGTGTCGCGCCGCGTGGAGTCGATACCGCCGATCTGGCTCATGTCCATCTGCATCGACGCGCCCTCTTCGAGATAGGCGATCGTCGTGGGATTCATGACGTTTTTGCCGTTGCCGTCGCCCTCGCCGTAGTGCTTCTCCACGTACTTGACGCGGGCGTTTTTGCCGACATAGAACGTATGCACGCCGTCGTGCTCGGAGGCGTCCGAGCCGCAGTTATGGATGCCGCAGCCGGCGATGATGACAACATCAGCGCCCTCGCCGACGTAGAAATCGTTGTACACCGTTTCACGCAAGCCGGACTCGGTGATGATGACCGGGATGTGGCAGGTGTCCTTGCAGCCCGGGACAAAGCGGATGTCGATGCCGGGCTTATCGGTTTTCGTGGTGATGGTGACGTTTTCGGTGTTGACTCGTCCGGCGCAGCCGGAGTCCTTGCGGATATTGAAAGCGCCCTCGGTCTTGCCGTCCTTCATGTCGGCAACGATCTCCAGAAGCGCCGTATCGACGCGGTTGAGCTCGCTCATTTCTTCGCCTCCCCGTAGATGACCGGGCAGCCGCCCGTGGTGCTGTGGACGACATCGGTAAAGACCTCGTCGCGTGTGCCGCGGCGCGCAATCTCGCCCTTGTCGATCACAAGGATCTCGTCCGCCAGCGAGATGATGCGCTCCTGGTGGGAGATGATGACCATCGTGCAGTCCTGCCGGGCGTGAATTTCCTCAAACGTCTCGGTGAGCCGCGCGAAGCTCCAAAGGTCAATGCCGGCCTCCGGCTCATCGAGAATCATGAGCTGCGGCTGCCGGGCGAGGATCGTTGCGATCTCAATGCGCTTCACTTCGCCGCCGGAGAGAGAGGTGTCCACCTCGCGGTCAAGGTAATCGGCTGCGCACAGGCCGACCTGCGTGAGATACTTGCAGGCCTCGCCCCGCGGCAGGAACTTCTGTCCCGAAGCGATCGTCAAAAGATCCTTCACGCGGATGCCCTTGAAGCGCGGCGGCTGCTGGAAGCCGTAGCTGATGCCGCGGCGCGCGCGTTCGGTGATGGAAAGGCCGGTCACATCCTCGCCGTTCCAGAGAATGCTGCCGCCCGTCGGCGTCACAAGACCCATGATCGCTTTGGCGAGCGTCGTTTTGCCGCCGCCGTTCGGCCCGGTGAGGACGATGAGCTTCTTATCCGGGATGGTGAGAGAAATGTCCCGCAATATCTCGGTACGACCCTCCGGCGCGTCCACGGAATAGCGAATATTTTTCAGCTCCAGCATGGATGTGTCTCCTTCTTGGCGGTATGCTTGGAAAACTTGCATCTTTGCAGATAAAATGGTATAATATTATGAATTTTCCGCATACCCGCATAAAATCGTCCCCGCCCGCCAACGGCGGCGCAGGGATGGTACCCGATATTATATAAAGTATTCGCGGGGAATGTCAACCCCGCTCTTCCCGTTCCCGCGCTTTTTCTTTCGGGAACGCCCCGCTTCGCGCGGGGAGAAAGGAGGCAATATGCGAATCAAACCGAAAAATCCGAAAGTGCTCCGCGCCCGGCGCATCATCGTCGGCGGCGTGGCGCTTGCGGCGGTGCTGCTCGTGCTGCTCCGCCCGAATTCCGACGGCTCCCTCTCCACGGAGGAGAGCGCCCCCATGCCCGAGACCGCTGCGACCCCCGTTCCGGAAGCAGAGGACGCTATGGGCGAGCTCAACTGGCAGTATCCCCCCGGCTGGGTCGATTATTCCGACCTTCCGGACAAGGAGACGCTGGGCGATGAGGAGCAGCCCGGCCTTTCCAACTGGCGGTATCTGCTCGTGAACGGCCTTTCGCAGGAGAACTATCTGCGCGAGAACTATTATCCCGATATGGTCGAGATCGAAAACGGCTACTTCTTCCAGCGCCGCGCTGCCGACGCGCTCAAGGAATTTCTCGCCGCGGCACGCGCGCAGGGCTTCACGGTGAGCATTTCGCGCACCTATCTCTCCTACCCCGACCAGAAAACCCGCTTCAACGGCATGGCGAGCACGATTTACGATCAGGGCGAGATGTCGCTTGCAGACGCGGAAAAGGAAGTCATTGCGATGGGCTACTACCCCGGCGCGGACGAGCACCAGACGGGGCTTGCCGTCAACTTCGTCGGCGAGAACGCCGAGGCGAAGTTCTCCACGCCCGTGCTGGAATGGATGCGCGAGCATTGCGCGGAATACGGCTTCATTCTGCGGTATCCCGAGGGGCGCGAGGAATACACCGGCCGCGACCCAGAGCCCGGCCACTTCCGCTATGTCGGCGAGGTTGCCGCGGAATACATTATGCGCAAGGGCATCACTCTTGAAGAGTTCAAGGATGCCTATGACGAGAGCAAAAACGATCCCTGGGCAAAGAAGGATGGAGAATGAGTGATACAATTGCCGCCGTTGCAACCGGCGGAGGCGTTTCCGCCATTGGCATCGTGCGCGTATCGGGGCCGCTTTCCGTATCGCTGATGGACGCGCTTTTCCGCCCGGCAGACGGGAAGGCCATGTCGCAGCACCGCGACCGGCAGCTCGTTTACGGCACGCTGCTCGACGAGAAGGGCCGAACGCTCGATCTCTGCCTCTGCACGCTCTCCCGCGCGCCGCGAAGCTATACCGGCGAGGACACGGCGGAGCTCCAATGCCACGGCTCGCCGGTTGTGCTGCGCGCGGCGCTCGAAGCGCTCTTCGCGCTCGGCGCGCGGCAGGCGGAGGCGGGGGAGTTTACCAAGCGCGCCTTTTTAAACGGCCGCATGGATCTCACGCAGGCGGAGGCCGTTGTCGATATCATCGACGCGGAAACGCCTCTCGCGGCGCGCAACGCCGCCAGCCAGCTCGGCGGGGCGATCTCCCGCCGCACGGAGGAGATTTATCAAAATCTCACGCACATCTGCTCGCATTATCATGCTGTGCTCGACTATCCGGACGAGGATATCCCGGCGTTCACGCTTGCGGAATATTCTGCCGTGATCGACGGCGCGGTGCATTCGCTGGAAACGCTGCTCGCCACATTTTCGCGCGGACAGTTTCTTGAAAAGGGCGTGCGCACGGCCATTCTCGGCCGGCCGAACGCCGGGAAATCGTCCCTGCTCAATGCGCTGCTCGGCTTTGAGCGCGCCATCGTTACCGATATCCCCGGCACGACGCGCGATACGCTCTCGGAGCGGTGCCTGCTCGGCGGCGTGGCGCTGCGGCTGACCGACACCGCGGGTGTGCGCGAAACGGAGGACACCGTGGAGTCGCTTGGCGTAAAGCGCGCCATTGCCGCGGCGGAGGAAGCGCAGCTCGTTATCGCCGTGTTCGATCTCTCCCGGGCGTGGGACGCCGAGGACGACGCGGTACTCGCTCTCGCGGAAAAGGCCGCCGTGCGCATCGCCGCGGCGAATAAGAGCGACTGCGCACCCCGATGGGACGCATCGCGCCTCGCAGGGCATTTTGACAGCGTATGCGTCGTATCGGCCAAGGAAAAAACGGGGCTGGACGCGCTCGGCGCGGCGGTCGCGGCGGCGTTTCCGATGCCGGAGGCGAACAGCGGCGAAATACTGACGAACGCGCGCCAGGCGGACGCCGTGCGCCGCGCGCTCGACTATCTCCGCGCCGCGCGCGAGGCGATGGCGGCGGGCTTTGCGCCCGACGCGGTGCTCACTGAGTGCGAGGGAGCCATGGACGCGCTCGGAGCGCTCTCCGGGCGGTCGGTACGCGAGGACGTGACGCAGGAAATCTTTTCCCGCTTCTGCGTGGGGAAATAGTCAAATCAGACCTGCTTTCCGTTAACCGCTCTCCTTCCGTCACGGCGCAAAGCGCCGTGCCACCTCCCTCGTCAGAGGGAGGTAATGAAAAAGGCCCCATCTGACGAAGGGGCTGGCAGCGGCAAAGCCGCTGACTGGGGGAGAGATACGCCGCCATCCTTGTAAATTGAAAAATAATCCGTGGAAACGATTTAAAAATTTCATTTTTGCTATTGGTTTTTGTCCAAAACAATGATATAATGCAAAACTGATTTCGGGCATAATGATTTGAAAAGCAAATCCACCTCGGAAATCGTCAGCAAAACTAAGAAATTTTATATACAGGAGGTTATCCCATGAGCCACAAGTACGTTTACCTGTTCAGCGAAGGCAACGCTTCCATGCGCGAGCTTCTCGGCGGCAAAGGCGCGAACCTTGCCGAAATGACCAACATTGGTCTCCCCGTTCCGCAGGGCTTCACCATTTCCACCGAGGCGTGCACCAAGTACTATGAGGACGGCCGCAAGATCAACGATGAGATCATGGCGGAGATCATGGAGAACATCGCCAAAATGGAAGAGATCAACGGCAAGAAGTTCGGCGATCTCAAGAACCCGATGCTCGTTTCCGTGCGTTCCGGCGCCCGCGCTTCCATGCCCGGCATGATGGACACCATTCTGAATCTCGGCCTCAACGACGAGGTCGTCAACGCTATGATCCAGGGCAACCCGGATCCCAAGTTCGAGCGCTTTGTTTACGACTCCTACCGCCGCTTCATCCAGATGTTCTCCGACGTCGTCATGGAAGTCGGCAAGAAGTACTTTGAGCAGCTTATCGACGAGATGAAGGCCAAGAAGGGCGTCAAGCTCGACGTCGAACTGACCGCCGCCGACCTCAAGGAGCTCGCCGAGCAGTTCAAGGCCGAGTACAAGAAGCAGATCGGCGAGGACTTCCCGTCCGACCCGAAGACCCAGCTGTACGAAGCCATCAAGGC
>CAVIVK010000149.1:0-4318 GCA_963645975.1 Bifidobacteriaceae bacterium
CGCCCGTGGCGGTGATCCTCGCCGAGTGTGACCGCGCGAAACGCAAGGCGGAAACAAAGGAGGATTTTCTCGCCTCCATCGGCGTCATCGAGCAGCAGGGCAACAAAATGAACGCTCTCATCGAGCAGCTTCTCTCGCTCACGCGCATTCAGCAGGGCACGGAGAAATACCCGCTGCGCGTGTGCGATCTCTCCGGCTTCGTAGACGCCTGCTGCGACGAGTTTGTCCCCGCGGATGAGCGCGGCATCACGCTTACTACCGATATCGCGCCGGATATTGAGGCCGCGTACAACCCCTCGCTTCTCTCGCGGGCAATGTTTAATCTGATGCAGAACGCCTACAAATACGGGTGCGAAAATGGGCACATCCGCGTCTCGCTCTTTCGTGAGAACGGCTGCGCCGTGATCTCCGTGAAGGACGACGGCCCCGGCATCCCCAAGGCGGAGCAGGAAAAAATCTGGCAGCGGTTTTACCGGTGCGACGCCTCCCGCGCCGAAGGCGGCACAGGGCTCGGCCTCTCGCTCGTGCGGGAAATCGCGCTCGTCCACCGCGCCCGCGCCGAGGTCGTGAGCGAGCCCGGACAGGGCAGCGATTTTCGTATCGTGCTCCCGCCGGTCAAAAAATAGACACAAAAAATTTTTTCTTTCTTTTTGTTCTTTTAATATTTCTCTTAGATTTCCTATGTAAACTACAGCCAAGATGAAAAAAGCCCCGGTCCCAGAGACAAGGGAGTATTTACAAAGGAGATCTTACTTATGAAAAACAACATTTTTGACCTGAACCTTACCGCCGCCGTCGCGCTGAGCGAGGCCGCCCGCAGCGCGGGTGTAGACGCCAGCGAGATCACCGACGAGGAGATCACGCTTGATAACGGCTACTACGAAGTGCGCTTCACCAGCAACTGGCTGCAGTACGACTGCTACGTGGACGCCGCCACCGGCGAAGTTCCAGGCATCACCACCATGCCCCTCCCCGCGGCCTGATCCTTCAAAACGCACAAAACCGGCGCCTCTCGAAAAACGAGAGGCGCCGGTTTCTTCTTTATAAGGCCCCCTTGTGCAAAGGGGGCTGTCAGCCGCCAGGTTGACTGGGGGATTGTTTCTCCTGCGGGGAACCCCTCCGTCACGGCTGCGCAGTGCCACCTCCCCTAATAGGGGAGGCAAGATAGTTTTCTGAAAAGCCACTTGGCCCCCCTAATAGGGGAGCTGTCAGCAAGGCTGACTGAGGGGTTTAAGCCGCAGCCTTTGCTTCGAGCGTCGCCTTGAACGGCTTCTTGCGGATGATGAAATAGCACACAATGTGAGCCGCCGTAGAGAGAGCCCAGGAAATCGGGTAAGACACATAGAGGCTCTCGAGCGTTCCGACGCTCGCAAACACCGTGTATACCCAGATGATACGAAGTACGCACGCGCCGACGAACGTCACCGCCGCGGAGAGCATGCTGTACCCCAGACCGCGGTTCACGCCGGACATGGCCGCCATGGTGCCATCAAGCACATACGTCGTGCAGACGATCATCATGCGGGTGAACGCCGCCTGCAGCTCTTCCTCACTCGATGTATAAAGCCCCAGCACCTGCCGCCGGAAAATGACCGCGAGCAAGCACATCGTCCCGGTCAGAAGCACGACGAGCACCATCGACCACCGGGCAACGGAGCGCGAGCGCTCATACTCCTGCGCACCGACGTTCTGACTCACGGCGGTGGTAGCCGCCTGCATCACAGAGTCCTGCGGACAGTAAAGAAGACCCTCGACGCTGACGCACGCGCTGTTGCCGGCGATGACCGCCGCGCCGAACGAGTTGACCGAGGCCTGAATGATGAAGTTGGAAATGGAGAAGAGTGAGCCCTGAATACCGGCGGGGATGCCGATCTTCATCATTTTTTTGAACACGTGGCCGGAGAATTTCAGTTCTTTCACCTTCATCTCCTGCGACGTCAGCAAATAGCGCACCGTGAGGAAGCCGGACACGCATTGGCTGAGCACCGTGGCGATGGCGACGCCCGCCACGTCGATGCCGACGACGAGCACAAAGAAGAGGTTCATCATCACGTTCAGCACACCGGCGATGGCGAGATAGATGAGCGGCTGGCGCGTGTTGCCGAGCGCGCGCAGCGCCGCGGCGGAAAAGTTATAAAGCGCCATAACCGGCAGACCGAGGAAGTAGATCCGCAGATATATCGTGGCGAGCGGCAGCACCTCGTCCGGGCTGCCGATGAGCCGCAGCAGCGGCACCGTGAGCGCAAAGCCGAGCGCGCCGGTGATCACACCGCCGATCACGCCGACGATGATCGTTGTTCCCACGGTGCGGTGCAGCTTGTCGGTCTGATTCGCGCCGTAATACCGCGCGCAGAGTACGCCGCCGCCCGTGGCAAGTCCCAGAAGGACGTTGATGATCAGGTTGATCATCGCTCCGTTTGCGCCGACCGCCGCCATGGAGTGCGGCCGCCCAAACCGCCCGACGACAATGAGGTCGGCAGCGTTGAACGCGATCTGCAGCATAGACGAGAACATCAGCGGTAGAATAAACTGCAAAAGCTCCGGCAGCAGCGGGCCTTTTGTCATATTGATTTCAAATCTCTTTTTCATCTACTCACCTCGACACATACAACCATATACATAAGAATCACTTGTATATAGCAGAAAGAACACGAAAAAAATCCGAAAATTTTCTCCGTGTCCGCCTATACTATTCTTAGTTTGTGAAAAATGCAAGTACCTTTGAAAAAATATCCGTTCTGGATAGAAAACGGCGGGTTTTCCCCGCCGCTTTCTATCCATTTTGCTGCTCAATCAGTCCGACTTTGTTGGAAGATATGGGATGAGCGCGCTCGCAAAGGCGGGCAGCGCCATTGTCTGCAATACGACGCGCCCCGGCCCGGTGACGACGGTGTTGAAAAGGCCCTCGCCGCCGAAGAGAACGTTCTTCGCGCCGCGGACGGTCTGAATGTCGATCTGGCACGTAGCGTCTACCATGGCGAGATTGCCGGTGTCCACAATGATCTGCTGTCCCGGCGCGAGCGTATATTCGACCGCCGAGCCGTCGATCTCCAAAAACGCCATGCCATGGCCGGAGAGCTTCTGCATGATGAACCCTTCGCCGCCGAAGAGGCCGGCGCCGACTTTTTTCTGGAAGTGGATAGAGAGGTCAACGCCCGGCGTCGCGGCGAGGAACGCGCTCTTCTGCGCAATCACGGGCATGTTCGGCGTGATCTCCACGGCGCGGATCGCGCCCGGGAAGCTGGAGGCAAAGGCAATCATGCCGGGGCCGCCCTCGGCGGTATAGGTGTTCTGGAAAAGGCTCTCGCCGCCGAACATGCGGCCAAGCGCCTTGCCGAGTCCGCCGGTCTTTGTCTCCATGCGCATGTTGGCGCTCATCCACACCATGGAGCCGCGCTCGGTGACCATACTCTCGCCCGCTTCCAGATGGCAGATGACGACGGGCATCGGCTCGCCCTGAATGTTGTACTTCATGTCGTGTCCCCCTTGTGTTGTTTTTTGGTGAGAAACCCCTCCGTCACGGCTCCGCCGCGCCACCTCCCCTGTTAGGGGAGGCAAGTTAGTTATCCGAAAACTATCTTGGCTCCCCTCGACAGGGGAGCTGGCAGCCGCAAGGCTGACTGAGGGGTTTATCGTTTTCCTTTTAGAAATCGGCGTTGCCGACGGTACGCGGATGCAGCTCCACGTCGCGGATGTTGGAAATGCCGGTCAGGTACATGACCATGCGCTCAAAGCCGAGACCGAAGCCCGCGTGACGGCAGGAGCCGTAGCGGCGCAGGTCGAGATACCACCAGTAATCCTCCTCGTTGAGGCCGAGCTCTTTCATGCGCGCGGTGAGCAGATCCAGCCGCTCCTCGCGCTGCGAGCCGCCGATGATCTCGCCGATGCCCGGCACAAGGCAGTCCGCCGCGGCGACGGTTTTGCCGTCGTCATTAAGGCGCATATAGAACGCCTTGATCTCCTTCGGGTAGTCGGTGACGAAGAGGGGCTTTTTGAAGATCTCCTCGGTAAGATAGCGCTCGTGCTCGGTCTGAAGGTCGACGCCCCAGGAAACGGGGTAATCGAACTCCTTGCCGGACTTCTGGAGAAGCTCCACGGCCTCGGTATAGGTAACGCGGCCAAAGGCGCTGTCGCGCACGTGCTCCAGACGCTCGCGCAGACCCTTATCGACGAACTTCGTGAAGAAGTCCATCTCCTGCGGGCACTTTTCAAGAACGGTGGAGATGATGTACTTCACCATTTCCTCCATGACGACGAGATCGCCGTCCAGATCGCAGAACGCCATTTCCGGCTCGATCATCCAGAACTCGGCGGCGTG
>CAVIVK010000150.1:0-9656 GCA_963645975.1 Bifidobacteriaceae bacterium
GTCAGGGGAAATTCCCCTGAAACCCCTATGCTAAATCCAAGGAGGATGAATTTATACCGTACCTCCAACGGCAAGCAGTTCCGCCGATTTCATTATAACGGGCTCGTGCTTCGAATCATCCCAGGTGTTTCCTCCCGGCAGCAGCAGAACGCTCTGATCATTGACGGCGATATCGTCAATCACGCAATTGGGAAGAACCGTCAGACCGCCCATGGTTTTTACCGGTTCGTTCGCGATGCCAACGGTTTTGACCGATACCTCCGGCGCATCTTTTTTGAAAAAGCGTTCGGAATGCAATTCTGCGGTAACATACCCGATTTCCCAATCTGCCATCGTGTCGAGTGTATAGACATAGATCGTAAACATAAATGCCCTCCATTTGCATAGTTAAATCATTGATTTGCTTGCTCTCGTATTGTATCATGCGATTGTTGACACCACTATGTCAGCAATTGCGCGATAGAAAAAGTATTTGAAGGGCGGCTTTTGGATGAAAGTGGATCGGCTTGTCGGTATCGTTATGATACTTCTTGAAAAGGAGCGTGTAGGCGCGCAGGAGTTGGCGGACAGATTTGAGGTCACGCGGCGCACAATTTATCGCGACATAGAGGCCATCAGCATGGCAGGGATTCCGGTCTGCTCAATGCCTGGGGTAGGCGGCGGCTTTGAGATTCTGCCGGAATACAAGGTGGACAAAAGGCTTTTCTCGAGGGATGAGCTTTCGGCGCTGCTGATGGGGCTTACCAACCTTTCAGGAATGGTGCAGAGGGAGGATTTGGCACACGCATTGGCCAAGGTTCACAGCTTTATTCCCGCCGATCAGGCGAGAGATATTGAGATAAAGGCGAATCAAATTTGCATTGACTTGAATCCCTGGATGGGAAACGGGAATGTTAAACAGTCTTTAGAGATCGTGAAAAGCGCTTTGCAGAAGAACAAATTGCTTTCCTTTATATACATAGATGGCCATGGCAACAAAACCGAAAGAATTGTTGAGCCGTATCAGCTTGTGTTGAAAAGCAGCCATTGGTATTTTCAAGGGTATTGCCGCAGCAAAAAGGACTATCGTCTGTTTCGGCTATCGAGAATGACGGATCTGCAAATGCTGCAAGAAACGTATCATCCGCGTGACTTTGAAAAGCCGGTGTTGGATTTTGAACCGATCCTGAAAACGATGCAAACGGATATAAAACTCCGCATCCACAAATCGGTATTGGATCGGGTGCTCGAATTTTGCGCGCAGGAGCGTGTTGCCCCCGATGGGGAGGAACACTATCTTGTAAACTATCCGTTCATCGAACGGGAGTATTACTACGATATGCTTCTCAGCTTTGGAGACAAGTGCGAGTGTTTGGAGCCTGCACATGTCCGGGAAGAAGTAAAACGCCGGATACAACGCATGGCTTCCCTGTACGGCGAAAGGCAAAATTAAATATGCGCAAAGCGAGGGGGCACCATTGTAGTCGGTGATCCCTCGCTTTTGGTATGTACAGTATGCGTCTTCATAGTGCGGGCGGCTGCTTCTGTACCGCATCTACAAAGAGAAGCGTCAGGCCGATATAAGCCAGCAATGCGAGCGCGAGCAGGGAGAGGAGCACAAGGAGTATTGTGCGCAAAGTCTTTTTCTGACGCAGGAAGAGGCAGCACGCGGCGATGCCCGCTGCCGCACACAGCAGCAAAAGAATCGCGGTTCCGAGCGTCATAGCATCACATCCTTATCTGCCGCGTCGCTCATTTGCGTGGTACCGTGTGCGTCAAACGTGTTGCGGTCATCCTGCATAGCCATCTCACCTCAGAAGCAGAGACTGAAATAGAGACTGCTGTACGGATCCAATGTGTCAATGTTCAGAATGGCGGCTTCGGGAGCAATGCTGTCCATCTGCATCCGCTTTGCGCAGTCCGGGTAGTTGTCCGGCTGCGTTTCGGCCGCGAAGAAGAGTCCGTCGTAGTCCTCGGGCAGATAGACAGCGTAGCTCTTGGTGAGAACCATATCCCAGTCGCCGACGTTGTACTGCCAATCCTTGGAATAGGAAAACTCAATGAGATAGCTGTTGTCCTTCCACTCAACGGTGTGGAGATAGTAGTTGTCGCCGCGGCTGCTGTTGTTGTAGGTGGTGGACGTGGTGAGCCACATGCCGGTATATCCGTCGTACAGCTCGCTGGAAACGACAAGGCTTTCTCCTTCTGCGCCGGTTACCGTACCCTCCGGGACATAGCAGATGGCGTCAAAGTGCAGCTCGCGGATGCCGTCGTGCGTATAGTCACCGTTTGGAACGATTTCCCAATAAACGTCAGCCAAACGATAGTCGTTGCCCAGTCCGGAGAAGATGCACGCGCCGTCCTCCAGAAGGAAGGTGCCCATATCCACCAAGCCGTTGAGCTCCAGACCGTAGCGGGGGAAATACGGCACGCTGGATTCGATGGCCTCCACGGGGAAGAGAATGCCGCCGGTCGAAGCATCTGTGAGATCGCCGTTTTCGGTACGGTCCAGCCGCAGAACATCGCCGCTTCCCTCATAGTGGAGCGTTACGCAGTCCTCTTCCGGCCACAGCGCGCCGGAATCGAGCACGTCCTCCTGGTCGTTGACGAATTCCCATGTGGCATCGTCGTGGATGCGAAGCCAGAGATTTTCCCCCTGATACTCCCAGAGCCCCACATAGTCGTCCAGATAGCTTCCGTCGCCGCTGACGGTGACGGTGGAGAGATCTTCCCGGAATACGTAGCGCTCCACCGGATCCCAGATCCAGATGAGCTCCGTAATGTCGCCGTTTTCGTGGATAAAGCTCACGAGCACATCGCTCTCGCCGTCGCCGTCCATGTCGTTGAAGGAAATGGCGTTGAACGCCTGCTCCGCGTCGGGAACGGTCATGGGGAAGAGGACGCTATCAAAGAGAATCTGTTCCGGCAGATCGCGGTAAAAGGCCGCGCTGGTCTCGCTCACCGTAACAAGAACGTCCACGCTGTCGCCGTCGTGTGTGATGGTGCCGCTGCCGGCAACGATGCCCGATGTGCGCCAGTCATCGCCTGCGATATCCTCCTCCGAGCCGCCGCAGGCGGCAAGGCTCAGGCAGAGCACGATTGCCAGAATCAGGGTAAGGCTTTTTTCCCATCGTTTCATCATGATTCGATCGTCCTTTCTGTCACTCCATCCGGTAGTATTCGCCCTCTTCGTTCCAGATGAGGATATTCTCTTCCTCCTCGAAAACGCGATAAGACAAACCGTCATACATCGTGGAATCGGCGTAATAGGTGCTCACTTCGTCCGTGGAGTACGTAAAGCTTCCGCAATCGATCTCTTCCGGTTCTTCGCCGGAGGTGCGGAAATACCAGCTCCAGTTTCCGTCATCGTCGATCATAAGGTAGGCTTCTGCGGAAAGATCGCCATCGAGATACCAGATACCCTCAAATTCGGACACATTCCGCTGGCACAGCTTGGTATCCCAACTCCAATAGCCGTCCGAAGCGCCGTCCAGACGGCCGTTCCAGCTGGGAACATCCGATTCGCCGTCCCCGGTGAGGTCATCATAATAGAGATACTCCATATCCTCTCCGGGGTTGAAGTAGCCGTAAGCGGCGCTGTAGAGCCGGCCGTCCTGTATGGCGATGCGTGTACCGGAATCATCCAGACTGCTGTAGGCGTAAAGTGCTTCCCACTCCGGCTCATAGCGGAGATAACCGTAGTCCACCGCTTCGTTGCCGAGATACACGGCCCAGTTGCCCTCGGCATCAAACTCCATGGAATCGTAGCTGTTGTTGGCTTCGCCGAGCCATATTCCTTCAAATTCGCTGAAGTCGTTGAAGCTGTCCTCGCTGAGATCGCCGCCGAGCCCTTCGTTGGGGTCGTCCTCCGGGGGGATGGGCTCCTCCGCGCCGCCGCAGGCGGCAAGACATAGACAGAGCGCCAGCGCCAGCAGGAGGGATAAAACCTTTTTCATACCTTTCATAGGTGCCACTCCTTCCAATAATCAATACTCCTGTTCTGCCATGGTCAATATCTCGTCATGGCTCAGTTCCACGCTGCCGAAGCGGACAAAAATTCCATTTGTTACGGCGCTGTCCCACACCCGCGCATCGGCGAGCGGGCGGAACCGGATTTTGTCCAGATACGGCTTCATGTTCAGCAAAAGCCGGCTCCCGGACACAAAATCAACCTGCAAAACGTGGTCCGGCAGTGGCGTAACGGCTGTGAGATATCGACGATTCAAGGGATCGTCCTCCTTTCCGTGCGTACAAAAAATCCACCATACAACCATTGTACGGTGGATAAAACGGTATGACCATTAACCAAAGGTTAGGTGTTTTTCGTGAGAAGCTCGGCGAGTTCCTTCCTCTTGGTTCGGGTGTTGCCGTCGATGTGGAGCTTGGAGTAAATCTGATTCACGTATTGCTTAACACTGCCCTCAGAGAGAAACAGCTTTTCCGCAATTTCGCGGTTGCTCAGACGTTCTGCCATCAGCTTCACGATGGCGATCTCTCGCTCTGTCAGCGCGGTAAGCGCCGGAGGTCGAGAAAGTTTTTCTTTTCGCCGTTTTGCTGTCTCGCCGAGTTCTATGATTTGCGCGATAAAATCGTCTCGGACTTCCCGCGATAGCGCGGATTCGAGATAGCCATAGTTTTCTGCGAACGGCATCACAAAGCCGTCCGGCGCAGCATCCGAAAGCGCTGCGGAAAGCGCCGCGTGTGCCTCCGCGGCCTTGCCCAGCATCTCATACGCCGCGGCAGTCTGGATGCGGATGTGCAGCGCTACCAGAGCATAGTGCATCCCCTCGCACACGGCGAGCAGCCCCTCGCTCCGTCCGATCACCTTAGCGTAAGCACCCTGGGCAAGATATACCTGATTTTCGATCATCTCCATCATGGGCTTTCCCGGCGCGAGAATGTTGACGGAGGAGAGCTTATGTTCGGAAAATATTTTCGGGATGGCGTCCGTTTCGCCGCGCAGCGCGTGGTAATAGGCGCTCGTGGCGTTCCAGATGTTGAGCCAGGTGGCGTTGTTATGGCGCAGCAGCGCCGCGTAGCGCTCCTCAAAGGTATACCGCTGCTCGAGATCGGCGTGCAGGGAAAGCCGCCGTGAGAGAAAATCGCAGCAGAGAGACATGTTCACCTGTCCGCTTCCTTCGCTTTGCGCGTAGGCGCGCTCCAAAACAATGTGTGCGTCCGTGAAATGCCCCTGCAGGAAAGCAGCCTCTGCGCACATGATCGTTTCTGCGCCCTTTCCATGGCCGCCCGTGATCTTATAGTAATGCGGCATGCATTCGTCCATTTCCGCAAGCTCACTTGGCAGCTCTCCCGGCGCGCGGTGGAACATCATCAAAACGGACGGCGAGCCGAACGTCCAGCCGCCGCTGTTTTGAATGCTGATGGCTGGGCGGGTCATCTGGCGGCTGGCGCTGCGGTGGAGACGGCTCATGGCACGGATGTCGTTGTAGCAGAGAAAGCTTAAAATCAAATCACACTCGCCCAGCAGATTGCCGCGCTCCTCATCGGATAGCTCCGGGTGCTCCGCAATGGCAGTCAGTAGAACCTCTTTCAGCTCCATCATCTTTGGAATTTGCCGCCATGTGAACATACGGCGCATCAGCACCAAAATAGCAAAGGGATGTGCCTTGAGCGTATCTGTCGGACAGACGCTCAGCATCTCCAGTACCTCCGCTGAAGGCAGCGATGCGAGCAGAATGCCAGCGTCAGCGCGCACCACGCGCAGCAGCGCGTCATAGTTCTCGCTCTTCCGATAGGCCGCCAAGGCGTGGAGATATTGCTTATGTCCTTCATACCAGGAGCCAAACCGTTCCCAATAGTGCTTCTGCGTCTCGGCATCCATTGCGTGAAAGCATCGTTCCGCGCATTCCTTCATCATGTGGTGGAACCGGCAGGTAACGCCATCCGGCAGACGCTTTACAAAGGCATTCTGCCCGGTCAGCGCGGATAGGATCTGCTCTGCATCGGTATCTCCGGTGACATGCTGCGCCATTTCCGCGGTGAACACATCCGCAAGACCCATGACGGCCAGAAACTTTCGCTGCCGTTCCGGCAGCGGATCGATCATGGCGGCGGTAAACGTGGTGTAGATATCCGAATTGCGGCTTGGCAGCTCGCCGTGCTCGGAGAGCGTGCGCAGATTGAGATAAACGGCAGAAAACCAGCCTTCGCTCGAATAGAGAAGGCTTTCAACCTGCGCCTCGGAAAGGTCTGTGCCGCACCGGTGGGCGTATACGGCAAGCTCGGTATGGTTCAATCGCAGCTGTTCCGTGCTGATCGGATAGACCTTCGCCCCCAGCCGTACCGTCTCTGCGGCGGGCAGAAATCGGTCCCGGCTCGCAACAATCATATGGACGTTTGCGCTCACGCGGTTGGCCAGCATGCAGAGAAATGCCGGAGCACTCCGGTCAGTCAGCAGATGGAAATCGTCCAGGAAAATATAGCACGCAGTTTCTCCGGCCAGTTCATGGCAAAGCGCGTCCACCAACAGGGCGCCGCCGGCGGCGTCCGTGGGACAGGTATGATCGCGCAGAAAGGCGAATCCGGCGCGATCAAAGGCGTCCTGCACGCTTTTCCAGAAGATTGCGAGATTATCGGAATATACGCTGATACGGATGACCTTCAGCGCTTCCACCTTGGCGCGCTCTTCCAGATACCAGTTCACCGCTGTGGTTTTCCCGTACCCCATGGGCGCGACTACGGTCGTCAAAGCGCAGCGGGAGATCGGCCGCAGGCTTTCCTGCAGCCTTTCGGATATGTAAACGGCATTCAAGTTCCATTTCGGTTTCGGCATAATTGTCCTCCCGATGCGCACCGATGACCTCTGTCGGGTCATATAGCTGCGCCTCAAGTAAGATTATACCGGCTTTTTAGAAAAGTGTAAACATTATTTCCGCTCGGCGAGAATATAACGCACGCCGTCGGGCGCGGCCATGGGATGTTCCGGTGTGTTCTGATTATGCGCGGAGAAAAATCGCCCCGTCATTTCCGAGACAGAAAGGTGCTCCCGGATGAGCCATCCGCTCTCATGCAGAAGAGCTTCCATTGCCCGGGGCGTATAGCGCGCTTTCATCGCCTCACCCGCGCCATGCGCCAGCGCGCGGTTTACATCGGCGCTGCGGCTATCCGCATCGGCCGGGTAATCGAGACACAAAACGCTACCTGTTGCTGTGATCTGCGCGGTACTGCACAGCAGAGCGCGGAAATCCGGCTCGCTCAAATAATAGCTGATGCCGAGCATACTGCAAAATACCGTCTCCCCAGAACGATAGCCCCCGGAGAGAAGTTTTTCCGTCCATGTGCTCTCGGAAAGATCGCAGGGGATCGATACGGCGTGATAGGGAAGAGCGGAGCGTTCGATCCGCGTCCGCTTATCGTTCACCATCTCCGGCAGATCGAGTTCAAATACGGAGAGGGTTTTATCCTCGCTGCGTATGGCAAACGTATCATACCCCGCAGCGAAAATCACATATTGCCGGCAGCCGCGGCCGATTTCACATGCAAGCGCATTCTCGCAGTATGCGCTCCGGGCGAGCACCGAGGGCGCGAGCTGCCCATCTACGATGCGCCGGAGAGCTTCCTCCGGCGTGCCGGTGAAACCGGGCAGAAAAAAGGCGGCGCCGTCCTTCATGCTTTGTGCGATCTGTGGGAAATCCTCTCCCAACAGCGCCTCGGCAGCGGCGTCGTCAAATACCGGGACGGCGTTTGCCCGGCGGTGATAGGCTCGGGCAAAGCAGCTCACTTTTGCAGTCAGATGATCCATCGAATATCCTCCTTAAAAATCGGTGGATACTTAATACACCCATCCGCGCCAAAGGACAAGACTTGAATTTTTCTCGAAAATGTGGTAATATAAGTCCGTAAAAAAGAGCGCCGCGCAGAATTTTTTCTGCGCGGCGCTTTCCGTGATAGTCTCAGCAGACCCGGTCAACCCAGCCGAAGGGATCGGGCTTTATGCCTCTCTGGAGCCCAGTCAGTTCATCATAGAGCTTTTGTGAGAGCGCTCCGATTTTGTTGCCGTTGATCTCATACTTTTCCCCATTCCACGCAAGCTCGCCGATCGGGGAAATGACCGCCGCGGTACCGACGCACCAGGCTTCCTCCAGCGCGCCGGTCTTTGCGGCCTCGAAGAGCTCGTCTACGCTGATGAGCCGTTCATCCACCGGGATTCCCCAGCTTTGCAGCAGCTCAATGCAGGATTTGCGCGTGATGCCGCGGAGAATGGAGCCGGTGAGCATCGGCGTCACAACAGTACCGTTGATTTTAAACATCACGTTCATGCCGCCGCCCTCTTCTACGTATTTCCGCTCAACGCCGTCCAGCCACAAAACCTGCGCGAAGCCCTTTTCGGCGGCCTTATCCGCGGCGCGGTTCGCCGCGGCGTAGTTTCCGCCGCATTTGGCCTCACCGGTACCGCCGCGCACGGCGCGGACATCTTCGGTCTCCACCATGATGGGGACGGGCTTCAGGCCGTTTTTGAAGTAGTTCCCTGAGGGGGAGAGGATGATGGCGAACGTCGCCGAGTATACGCCGTGCAGCGAGAGCGTCGGATTCGTGGAATACAGGAACGGGCGGATATAGAGCGACGTGCCCGGCTCGGAGGGCACCCATCGCGCATCCACGCGAACCAGCTCACGGATCGCCTGCAGGCCGTCCTCCTCATTGATCCGCGGCAGACCGAGACGGTCGCACGAGCGGTTCAGACGCGCCATATTTTCCCAGGGGCGGAAAAGCTGTACGCCGCCGTCCGGGCGGCGGTAGGCTTTCAGCCCTTCAAATACTTCGGCGCCGTAGTGGAGCACGCCCGCGGCGGGGGACATGCTGACCGGTCCGAACGGGACAATGCGCGCGTCGTGCCAGCCGTCGGTATCGGAATAGTCCATGAGAAACATATGGTCGGTAAAGTATTTTCCGAAACCAAGCTCGTCCGTTTCCGGCAGCTTCGCAGGATTCGGGTTTTTTGTAAACGAAATATTCATAGTACAGTTCCTCCAGCTCTATATCATTCGCTATTTCGAAGGTCTTTCCAATGCTCCATATTGGCGCGGATACCGTCGCAGCAGGCGTGGAACTTCGCTTGCTCTTCTGCGGTGAGCGGCAGCTCTACGATCTGCTCCACGCCGTTCGCGCCGAGCACGCAGGGAACACCGGCGAAGAGCCCGGACTCGCCATACTCTCCGCACAGCTCCGCGCTGGCGGGCATGATGGCTTTTTCGTCGTGCAGAACGATGTGCGCCATACGCGCGGCGGTCGTTGCAATACCATATTCGGTGCAGTACTTCCCGGAGAACGTGACCCATCCGCCGCCGATGGATTCCTTTTGCAGCGCCTCACGATCAAACCGGAATCGTTCGTCCGTCTTTGCCCAGACGTCCAGCGGCATACCGCGGAAGCTGACGCACGACCATGGGGAAAACTGCTTATTTCCGTGCTCGCCGAGCATGTAGCATGTGATCGATTTGTGGTCGATGCCGGTCTGACGGGCGAGCGCACTGAGAAGCCGCGCGGTGTCCAGACCGGTGCCGGTGCCAAACACGCGGCCTCTCGGAAGTCCAAGCCCCAGTGCGAGCTCGTGCGTTACGATATCGCAGGGATTGGTAATATTGATAACGACACCGTCAAAGCCGCTTTCCAGGATCGTTTCCGCATAGCTGCGCACCGAGGGGATCGTAAAATCC